>NZ_JBBMGF010000030.1:0-1130 GCF_037908325.1 Corynebacterium sp. KPL4035
CCCATCCACAATTTCCCCCTCCCCGGCCGCGCACCGCTTGTTCAGCCCTCGCATGCCTTTTAGCTTCGGCCGTGTGAACACCGAATTTCTCTTGCTATGCCGCCGCGGCGTCGACCTCGTCGCCGAATTTCGGGGCTGCTCCGAAGACTCGCTTCTCGAAGCCGGAGCCAGTCCCCTTCTGGCTGCCCAACTCGCCCGCCTCAGCACGTCTACTTCGGCCGCACGTCGAATACCCGCAAGCAACGCCACGCCCGCGAGGCCGCCCGCAGCCGCGGCCATGACCTCACCACGCTCGATAGCATCGAGTCTTATACTCGCCGCGTGCGCGATACCAACCGCGCTTGGGACCTGCGCCTAACGCTCTGCCGCACCGAGGCCCGCCTGATTCCCTCCGTGGCCAAGAAGCTACTCAAGCAGATCAATCCGCCCCGCCGCCCGGAGCCCGGCGTGCGCTATACCCGCCGCCCCGACGGCCCACACACCATCTCTATTACGGCCGATCCCACCGATATCGCCGATATCAAGGGCGTGCTCTCCTCCGTCAACAAAGACGATCCCCTCGCCGCCGCCAAGAAGGTGCTCCTCGAGGGCAATCCCGGCGCGCTGCCGGCCGTGCATACCAACGTCATCCTCACCCTAGACCAGCTCGACCGCATCGTCGCCGCGCCTTCCGACGCCTCCGATATCACCCTCCAGCTCACCAACGGCGCCCGCATGACCGGCGCACAGCTGGTTGCCCGCGCTCTCGCCCAGCGCGGCTACGTCAGCCTCGTTCACCCCGAGCACGGCCCGGTAAACCTGTATCGCACCGAACGCATGGCCACGTGGAAACAACGCATGCTCGCCGCGGCCGAGCACCCCGTGTGCGCGTGGCCGGGCTGCACTACGCCTGCCGACGACGCCCAAGTCCACCACCTCACCGCCTGGTCCACCGGCGGGCCCACAAACCAAGAAAATCTGGTCACCTTGTGCGCGCACCACAACGCCGCCAACCAAGATGACCCCTCCCGACCCACAGAACGCGGCCGCATGGTGCGCGTCAATGGCCGCATCGCCTGGGTGCCGCCGTGGAGCAATACCCCACGCTTCGTCCCCAGCCCCGCCCGGCCACCGAATACCCACACATAGCC
>NZ_JBBMGF010000031.1:0-1084 GCF_037908325.1 Corynebacterium sp. KPL4035
CCCGCTGGGAGATCCGGCTGCGGACGCTCTGCCGCGGTCGAAGACACCCAGAACCGGGCTTTACTTTGGCCCGTATACCTGCACCATCCGCATCGGATGGCACTCGTCATCGACGACGAATTGTCCTGGCTCCGCTGAAAGCGGGTCGGGCTCCCCTTCTCCTGGGCGCACACCCAGCACAAGCTGAGAATCCTCTGGCCGCGTTACGCGACCGACCATTTTCACGCCGCAAATGTCCCTGATTCCTGATGGGACTGTGTCCGCTGTCATGCGTTGGGTCGCTAGGACAACGAGAACTCCAGCGCTTCTTCCTCGCTGGACCAGGTCGCGCACGACTGTCTCACGTTCTGCTGCTGCAGCTTTGTCCTGCTTTGAAGATGATGCTGGTGAGAACCACGTTTGGCACTCATCGAGCACCAAGAGCAATAGCTTCGGTCGGTCTCGGGTATCGATTGTCCAGTAGTCGATGCCTTCCTCAAGGCGTTTTTTCATGGTCTCCCGGAGAAGCTCGACTTTCCCCAGAATTTTCTCCGGGCTATCCCTCTTGCCATCAAAGAAAACTACTTCAGATCGAGCCATAAGCGCTCTGACCAGCTGATTTAGGAAGACCGTTTTTCCGCTGCCCGGTTTACCTGCCAGAATGAGACCAGATTTTTCTTTCAACGAGATACGTGCTGGCTCTCCCGTTTCTGTGTCTACACCAATGATCATCTCCCCAGTCGCCGTGGAAAAACGCGCCCTGCCTGGAAGATATCCCGGTGTCTTTACAGAGTCCCTGATAGATACGCATCCGTCTTTTACGGATAGTCTTATCGGGGTTCTTAGGTGCTGAGCCAGCTCTGCCTCTAACCCAGAGCGACGCCACTTTTCAGTCTCCCCTGGGGAGATAGAGACACGTCCATCGCGGGAGACATGATTTATGGTCAGCCCGAAGCATTCATTGATTTTCTCTCGGTGCGTATGCGTACGATACGCAGCCTTGGAGCGAAACCACCACCTTTTCTGCAGCTCAGAGAAGAGAAGATAGCATCCAGCTATGGTCACTGCCAGGAGGATTATCCATGGCAGAGCCCTGATCAGGGCT
>NZ_JBBMGF010000032.1:0-950 GCF_037908325.1 Corynebacterium sp. KPL4035
TGAGGGTAAATCAGCGCACGCGTGAGGGTAAATCAGCGCACACTTGGTCAGGACAAAATGAAAGCACCCCCCTGGCTTGAACATATGGCGATGAAAACTAGACTTCAAGTAGTTGAACTTTTGGTATGGAGATGCCTATGCGTAAGACCTTAATCAGCCTCACCGGCCCCGCCTTCGTTGCTGCAGTGGCTTACGTCGACCCCGGCAACGTAGCCGCCAACATCAGCGCCGGCTCCCACTACGGCTACCTCCTGGTGTGGGTACTCGTCGTGGCCAACCTCATGGCCATGTTCATCCAGTACCACTCCGCCAAACTGGGCCTAGTCACCCACCGCTCCCTGCCGGAAATCATGGGCGAGCGTCTCTCCCGCCGCGCGCGCCTAGGCATGTGGGCCCAGGCCGAGCTCATCGCCGCGGCCACCGACCTCGCCGAAGTCATCGGCGGCGCCATTGCCCTGCAACTCCTCTTCAACCTCCCCCTGTTCGCGGGCGCGCTCATCATCGGCGCGGTCTCCATCATTCTCCTCATCTTCCAGAAGAAGAACCAGTGGTTCGAGGGGCTTGTCATCGGCCTGCTCCTGGTCATCTGCATCGGCTTCCTTGCCGGCCTCGCCATCGCCCCGCCCGACCCCGCCGACGTGGCCGGCGGCCTCATCCCCCGCCTAGAGGGCAAGGACAGCATCCTGCTGGCCGCCTCCATGTTGGGCGCCACCGTCATGCCGCACGCCATTTACCTACACTCCTCCCTGACCAAGCAGCGCTACCCCGACCTGGAAATCCCCCACGTGCTGGCCGGCACCCGCGCGGACATCGCCGTGGCGCTGTCCATCGCCGGGCTCGTCAACGTGGGCCTGCTGGTCCTGGCGGGCTCGGCCCTCTACGGCGTGGACGGCACAGAGACCATCTCCGGGGCCCACACGGCGATTGCCAGCCACCTCGGCCCGCTGGCC
>NZ_JBBMGF010000033.1:0-935 GCF_037908325.1 Corynebacterium sp. KPL4035
AACCTTTCCTTTTACCCCCGTTGCCTAGTGAAGGTCGACTCCGGGGTTCCCTGCGGCTTTAGGGCAACTATTCGAACATAAATACCCCCGCCAAGGTCACATGTCCGGCACCTGGGATAGTATACGAGCATCCGTTAGAAAACACATACTAACCCCTACGTCCTTTTGGAGTGCACCTCGTGACTGCCACACTCGCCCCACCCGAGCCTGATGTTGCTCTCGACTATCCCGACACTCTCCTCATTGCCAACCACCCCGATACTGATCCCCTAGACGAAGATGATGTGCCAGAAGCGTTCTATACCACCAACGCACCCGGCAACCACATCGGTAAAGCCGGTACCTATACGCGTAAAACCTCCTGGTTCCTCTACCGCGCAATCCTGCCCCAACTAGACGACGACGTCGACTTAAGCCTCACCAGCCTGGCCAAAGACCTCGGCATCTGCTATTCCAAACTTCTCGGGTATATCCGCGCTCACTACCGGATGCGCCAACTACCCCTTGTCACCGAAGTGCAAGGCCAGCACTGGATACTCGATCTGACCAAACTGCGCATCATCGACCGCGAACTATACCGCCTAGATAACAACCTAGATGACCTCGAAGCCATCGACGCAGCACTCGCAGACTTCCTCACCCCCACCACACCGAATCAAACCGTGCTCACTGATGCTGACCTACGCCGGTTTATCCGCTCCTTTATCGACACCCACCTGCGCCCGGAAGACAAAGAAGAAAAACCCGAACCAACCCTTCGCATTCACATCAATCCAGACCACACCACCACCCTGTCACTGACCTGCGACCGCGCCACAGCCGCTATCATCGCCCGCCACATCGACGCCTACACCAATAAAGCAAAAACAACCAACGCACAAGGCCTAATCGACCTCATCTTGGAAGACACCCACACCAGCGTCGCGATCAACACA
>NZ_JBBMGF010000034.1:0-644 GCF_037908325.1 Corynebacterium sp. KPL4035
GCTCAGAGAAGAGAAGATAGCATCCAGCTATGGTCACTGCCAGGAGGATTATCCATGGCAGAGCCCTGATCAGGGCTGCGTCTGCATTATCAGCGGCTGTGCGTAGCTGCTCCAACTCGTCATTTCTATTAGAGGAGCTCATGTGTGGTCTCCTCCACGCGTTCTATACCTGTGGCCTGCAGGAAAATGGTCCCGTCTACCGCGCCAGCCATAAGGCCGGTGATACGAATTTTGTCTCCGACAGAGACACTTGGACGCTCTGGAGCCCAGACAGTGATCGACTGTCGGCGGACCTCGCGTGCCAGGGCTCCGTCCGCGTCTTCCTCCTCGCTCATGACCAGCGAGACCTGAATTTTCCACGCATTACAGCCTGGAAAATGGGTATTTGTTTTAGGTACACCATCTCTTTCTTCGGGGCCGTCTGGCACAGCGCGCACCCGGGCGCCCTCAAGAGCCTGGTAGACAGGCGTAAGGTACAGTGGCACACTGTAATTGAGCATTGAACTGCTCCTTTCTGCTCCGTTTTCACGGGGCGTCGAGCCCCCTAGGCCCAGCCGGCAAGCGAGAGGCCTAGGGGGACTGTTTTGCTTGCACCACTGAGCCTACGCACCAGCTCGCGCTACACGCAACACCTAGGCTTGACA
>NZ_JBBMGF010000003.1:0-281871 GCF_037908325.1 Corynebacterium sp. KPL4035
CACCAGCCGAGAAAATGGCCGCACTGATAAACTCAACCGAAACATAGGAAGTGTTTCCACGACCACTAGAATCTGCCCCGTCGGTGAAGCCACGCAGCCGCGCCTACAAGGAAGATAGTGGCGCACACGATGGCAATGATGGGAGACATACTTTGGCCGAGGGAATTGCCCAACGGCGTGGTTTCGCCCAAGTACCAGGGAAAAAGGAGCGCCAGCAACGACAGGGGGAGCGCAATTCCCGCAGATGCCTTCGAGTCCAGTGCGCTACGCAGCGTTAACGCGACGCCAACCGCAGCGAGACAGAAAAGGATCGTGGATGCTGAATGAATAGGTACTACCCCAATGAATAATCCGAATCCGAACACAGCGGTCCACGCTGCGGTAGCTGCACCCAACAAGGCAGTTTTCTCCTTGCGTAGCGAACGGGCCGTGCTCGTGGCCTCGTATTTCTCATCCCATGAACTATTCAGCAACGCCAGTATGGAGCCTGCGACGAGCAGTGGCAGCAGATTGAAAACGAATACGGGACGGTTCAGTGGCGCTCCGAAGAGCTGTGGAACGGCCAAGTTATCCAGGAACTGCGCTACCACGCCAAGGCTGAGGATTAAAAAGAACTCCGGCCAACGGCGAAGTCTCAGGTAGGGACTCATTGTGCAACCTCCAGCGGTGGTAGCTCGGAGCTGCACGTCTGCATGGTGTGAATAAAGGGAGCCAGAGCCACGGCTTGCTCTGCGGGCGAACGGTGAGAAAGCTCGTTTTCAATCCAGGCGCGCGCAGGAGTAGTTGAACTTTGTGCGCTGAGGGTAGTAAACCTGTCGTCCTCCGCTCTGAACGCATACGTGGCCCAGTCCGAAAGTACCTGGTGTGCGTTGCGAGAGGCAGAAGTTTCTTCGCAGGGGGCGCTGAGCGCGCAGCGCCGCAGCTTGAGCCTCATAAACCCGCGTGTACAGGGCCGCTGGGCTGGCCACTGTGTGGGACAACTCCGTGGCGTGATCGGAGCCGGGTTGACCGTATGTGCCGGTGAGGGGAGGAAGGCCGGCGTCGACAAGCATCTGCGTGAATTCCTGCCAGTGCGCGTCTGCGGCTACGACGAGTTCGTGATCTTCTGGCCAACTGCAGTATCGCTGTTTGTTCGCATCCCGGGTGCAGCTTGCCGACGCCTCCGTGGTGTCCCGTGCCCGCGTACCTTGGGGCCCCACTGCGGCGGAGCCAACAGCGGCGATGGTGATGATGGCGAGGAGAGTCAGCGCGGTGTAACGCGGGGCAGGGTGGTGGCGTGTCAGTGCGGCAAGGACACAGGCGCTTAAGGCCGCTACCATGACGGCAGAAATTGCGACCGAAGCCACCCGTCGCTGCCGTGCTATCAGCTCGTACCCATTGCCGGGGAAGAAAAGAAAGCGTAGGGAAGCCGGCGTGGAATCCGCACACGCCGATACCACGCACAAAGCTAGCGTGAGCAGTGCTGCGAGTAACGCGGCGAGAAGCCGGCGCCGGACAAAGACACCCAAACCCGCACCGAGAACCGCACACAACACAACCCACACAAGGCTGCTAATGATGACGAGGAACCATGGCGAGCTGCCCACGGGTGCGGTATAGACAAACCCTGCCAGGATCATGAAGTCGATAAGAATGCTGGCCAGTCCCCATGCCAGCGCCAGGCCGACGAGAAGTACTGTTGTGCGGGCGCGCGAGGTGGATGTGGAGCGTAGAAACGTGGCGTCCTGGCTTCCTGCGTCCCATGCAGCAATACTTTCGAGAAGTACGCCCGTAGCCGCGGCGACAACCGCGCAGATTGCGGTGGCCTCTGGCCAGGAACCGGCGACGTTACTGCCCCGCGCAGAGGCAAAACTCAGCAGTGCGGTGAAGAGTACAACAGGAATGAAGCGAACGTGTCTCACAAAGCAGCCCCTCCCCGTGCCCCGTCGGTAGCTTGTTCGGTGACGGCGCAGAATCCTTGTTCTACGGAGCCGTACCTTTCGATGAAATCTGCAACAGAAGAATCGACTGCGATGCACCTACGATGAAGAATGAGCGTGCGATCGGCGGAGTCCATATCAGCCGCGACGTGCGTAGACATGAGGACAGTGGTGCCGTTCGAGGCCATGTCACGCAGTGCGCGGATGAGTGAGGATCGTTGGTGTGGGTCGAGACCTGCGGTGGGTTCGTCGAGAAGCAGTAAATCTGGCTCGTGGACAATGGCCCGCCGCGACCATGGCGCGGCGCTGCATTCCACCGGACATCGCGCGCAGGCGGGTAGTGCTGTGGTCCTCCAAGCCAATTATCCGCAAGGCATTTACCGCGTGCTGGCGTGCTGTCGCGCGGTCTAGTCCGCGCAGCCAGCCAACGTCTGCTACGAAATCCACTGCGCGTTGCGCCGGATCAAACACACTGCGTTGCGGAACCCAGCCGACACGTTGCCGCCACGAGTCGGAACGGCGGACGTCTTCACCGCCCACGAAGATGGTTCCTGTTGGCGGGCGTAGCTCACCGGCGATGAGCTGCATGAGCGTGTTTTTCCCCGCGCCATTTGCGCCGAGAAGGACGGTGAGCCCTGGGGCGAGGTCGAAGGATATATCGCGAACAACCTTAGTGCGGGCGGAGTAGCCGTAGCTGAGGTGCTGGACAGACAGGAAGGGTGTCATTCCCGCCAGTTTTTCTTAAGTGAAAAGTGATTGCAATTGGTTGCTGAAGATCAGGGATTCACCTGCGGTGCGTGCGGCGGAGTACGATACAAAGGTCTCTGAAATCTGAACCGTACGAGGTACTTGATGTCCTTGAATGATGCTGCCGCAGCAGCCGTGACGAAGAAGGTCACGCTCCTAGAGCAATCTTTCTCCCGCTTTGCTGTCCGTTCTACTTTGGCCGGCGTGTACCTGGCGATCGGTACGGCATTTGCTGCGGTGATGGGTATGGGCGTCGAGAAGCATGTGGAAGGCCTCGGTTCTCTGGTCTTTGCCTGCCTGTTCGGTTTGGGCCTTTTTGCCATCGTCATTCTGGGCGCGGACCTAGCCACCGGCAACATGATGTACATGGTCTACGGCGCCGTGAAGAAGCAGGTGGGCTGGGGAAAGGCGCTGTGGCTCCTCGCAGTCACCACGCTATTCAACCTAGTTGGCGCCGTGCTTTTCGCCGCAGCCATGGGTATGTCCGCCAAGCTCGGCGGCATCGACCCAAATCACCTTATCGTCGACCTCGCGATGGGCAAGCTCCTCAAAGGACCAGGCGGCATGTTCGTGGAGGCCATACTGGCCAACTTCGTGGTCAACATGGCGATTATCGGCGCTATCTTTGCCAAAGACATTGCCTCCAAGTTCTTCGTCATCGTGCCGATCATCGCCTGCTTCGTGGGCTTGGGCCTCGAGCACGTCATCGCCAATTTCTGCCTGATGACCCTGACCTTCTTCTGCGCCAGCCCGCTACCGGAAGGTTTTACCCTTTGGGTGGTGTTGGCCAATTGGTCCATCGTGTGGGTAGGAAACCTCATCGGTGGTGGCTTCCTAATTGGTGGCGTGTACGCCTGGCTTAACTCTGGCCCGGAAGCGTATCGCGACTAAGCTGCGGCGTAGTACGCGAGAAGGCCAACCCCGCACGAGCGGGGTTGGCCTTTACTTATCGCGCCGTCGATTCTGGAGAATGCAACGGGTTGTCCATGTCCCCGGCGTAGATGAGCGAGGACTCCTGGTCGCCCAAGTTCACCATCGATAACGGGTTGCGTAACTGCAAGCGGTTGAGGCACGAGTGCTTGAACTGCGGCGCGAGCACCGGAAGTTTCTCCAGCGTGCCGGGGAAGCGGCGTTCGTAATCCAGTACGACTTCACGGCAGGTGAGCCAAAATTCGGTCTCAGTGAGCAATCCCTCCCGGTCGAAGAGCGCGGCGAGGTGGCGCAGCACGCCGTCGAGGACGTCGGTGTGGATAGATAGCGCGCGCTGGGCACCGGTGAAGTCGCCGTGATCGACCTGCAGGCGCTCTAGTCCCGCAGGCATGTCCACGCGGGCGTCAACGACCGCGGCCTCTTCCCCCAGGTCCTTGAAAAACGCGCCGACGGGCGCGCCGTTGTCGAGCTCGAGGATGACATTCTCGCTGTGCGGCATGAACACGATTCCGTACTGGGCGAGCGCGTGGAGGACTGGGACAAGGTACACGTCGAGCAGCTGACGCAGCCATTCTTGCGGCGGTAGACTCGATTGCGCGATCCACTCGGCGGCGAGTGACTCTCCTGCCGGGTCGACGTAGAGGCAGCCCGCCAGGGTCACGGCCACGCTCGTGGCGGATAGCTGCGGCACGGGCGAGTCGCGCCACAGCGCGGAGAGCATTTTCTCTCGCCCGCTTGTTGAGTCCGCGGGCAGCGGGTGGCGGTGGTAGGTGTCGCCGCGGTAGCCTACGGCGACGATTTCTTTGAGCAGACGCACGTTGCAGGCCCGGAATTCCGGATCGACATTGAGCTGTTGGGCTAACCAATCGTTGATGGCGGGCGTGGTTTCCATGTACGCCGGCGAGAGCCCGCGGACGAACCCCATGTTGCGAATGCCCACGGCAGTCTTGACATAGGGCAGCGCCGGGCGCGAGTGGTTGAAGAACGTCCGCAGCGACTGCTGGGGGCGAAATAGGTCGCTGCTGGTGCCGATGTACACCAGATCCCGGGAAATGAGCTGGGCGAAAAAGATCGTGGAGATGCAGTTGTCCCACTGCCACGGGTGCAGCGGCAGCGGCACATAGTCATCCGGGTCGCAGCCCAATTCTGCGAGCGCCTGCTCATAGCGCGGCTCGAGGTCTCCGAGCTGTTCGGCGAAGAACCCGGCTAGGTCCGCGACGTCTTCTGATGCCGCCACCACGCAGTGCTCCCGCTTGGCGGCGAGCCACACGATGTGTACGTCGGCTCCCGCCTCCGGCGCGTAGGCGCGTAGCTCGGTAAGGCTCATCCCGCCGCGCCCCGAATTCGCGAGGAACCCGGGGTGCCCCTCATACATTGCTGACTCAGCGGAGACGAGATAGTCCGCCTGGGCATTCGCGCGCTCCTGGGCGCTGGCGGCGAGCTGCGGTGCGCGCAAGCTTTGCGCGGCGGGGCGAGTCGCGAGGGCGCGGGCACGGCCGGCGAGGGTCGCCTGAATTTCTTCGATGTAGGTGTGCAGGAACCCCGTTTCTATGCCCAGCTGTTCTGCGGCCCCGGCGATGAGCTCGGCCAGGTGCAGCGGGGCGGCATCGGCAGCTTCGATGCTTTCGGGGACGACTTCGAGATGCTCCAGCCCGTACTGGTGGGCCGAAAAGCTCAGCTCCCGCGGCCCCAAGTGGACCGACCATCGTTCTGAGTCCGGGTGAAAGCTCGGCGTCAGCAGTCTTTCATGGCTAAATTCGCGGATGGCCTTGGCGATGAGCTGGCGCTCAGCGGTCTCGGCCGCGCACAGCGCATTCGCCACCGGCGACAGCGAGGCGCGCGCGGCAGCCGCTGAGGAATAGAAGTCTGAGGCAGTACAACGCTGCACCCGTGCCGTCTTCGTGTGCCCGCCTTGAAGCAGGCGGACCTCGTTAAGTCCCGGCACATCAAGGAAGCCGGCCTCGGCGTTCTTGCGGTGAATTGCGCCATTGGCTACGTCGGGCTCCACGAGGAGTTCGCGGAAACCCCGGCAGTCGATGAGCCAGCGGATGACCGCGGCGAAAAGGCTGCTGGTTAGCCCAGAAACGTGGGCACCGGCCGGCGGGGCGACGAGGAAGTGCAGTCCGCGTATTGGCTCTTCCAGCGTCAACTCCCTGACACCAGCAGCCTCCGAGCTAGCAGCCCCGGCCAACACCGAGTCCAGAACCACGCGGCGCGGGTCGTAGTCCTCGACGATGCCCATCGGTCTGCGCGGGGCGGCAGGGTACGGGCGCAGCTCGAGGATCCAGGCTTCTTCGTGCGGGGAGGCGCGGAGCCGGTCGTATTCGACGGCGACGTCGTTGACGCTGGCCTGTTGCATGCCCCAGAACGCGCAGTGAGGATCGGTGAGCCACCCGTGAACGAGCTCGGTGTCGCCGGGGGTGAGCGGGCGAAGGCGCACCGTGCCGTGGGGAGTGAAGATTTCGTCACGTTCGGTATTGAGCATTACTGACCCCCGAAGGTCTGGAAGGCGACGGAACGCTCGATGGGATAGTACTCGCGGCCGGTGATGGCCTTGAGAATAATGGAGTTCCTCCACGGTCCCATCCCGAGATCCGGCGCGATGAGCGAATGAAGGTGTTCCTCGGCGTTTTGGACGAAGAGCGACTGGGCGGCGTCGATGGCGAACTCGGGATCGATGGCCAGGCGCCCGGCCGTGTCGAACTGGACTTCTTCGCGTGCGGTCTCCAGGAAGCTGGGGAAGAGCGGGGCCTTGTAGCCGGTGGCGAGCACCAGCGCGTTTGTCGCGTGCGTGCGGGTTTCGCCGGTCTCGCCGTGGGTCAACGTCAGCTGGAACGGGGCGGACGCGTCTGCGTCGCATAGCGCCGCGCTCCAGCCGGCTAGGAGCGTCGAGGCGAATGGGCGCGGCAGGCCCTTCGTGATGGACAACCGGTAGTAGGTGTCGTAGATGTGATTGACGAGCTGGCCGGAGATTCCCTTGTAAAGATTGCGCTGCTCGCGGTTGAGCCGGTCGCGCGTCGCGGCGTCCAGGCCGCGGAAGAACTGCGCGTACTCGGGGCTAGTCATCTCGAGGGTGAGCTTGGTGTATTCCATGGGGAAGAAGCGCCCCGAGCGGGTGACCCAGTCCAGCCGCGTGCCTTGGTACGCGGCAGGTTCCATGAGATTGGCGTAAATCTCGGCCGCGGACTGCCCCGACCCGATGATGGTGACGGACTCCTGGGCGAGCAACTCCTCCTTGTGCTCAAGATAGTCCGCCGAGTGTACGGCGAGCCCGGCTTCCGGCGCAGCCCGCAGCTCGGCGGGAATAAACGGTATGGTGCCCACTCCGACCACGACGTTGCGGCTGAGCACCGTGCAGGTGTCCCGTGGCCCGTTGACGGTGACCTCCCACAGATCGTCGACGCGGCGCACCGACGTCACCGTGGAGTTCCACTCGAGCGTGCTCAGCTGCTGGGAGACCCAGGTGCAGTAATCGGAGTATTCCTCGCGCAGCGGGTTGAAATCCTCCTTGATGTAGAACTGGTGGATGCGCCCTTGCTGCTTGCAGTAGTTGAGGAAACTGTACGGGCTCGTGGGGTCGGCGAGGGTGACCAGATCGGCCATGAACGGAACCTGGATCGTCGTCCCAGGAATCATCATCCCGGGGTGCCAGCAAAATTCCGCGCGCGAATCGAAGAACGCCGCGCGCAGCGCGCCGCCGTCAACCAGCGGCTGGCTCAGCGCCGCCAGGCCCAGGTTGAACGGCCCGATCCCGATGCCCACCAGGTCATAGGGCTTAATGCTAGATTCGGCATCAGCGGCGGCGGTAGTGCGGGCGGTGGTGGAAGAAGACATTACAAACTCCTGTTTTAAGTTTCTGTGGGTCGTGGTCTAGCGCGCGGGTTGTACCGCGAGAGCGCTGGGGCTCGGTTGAGCGTTGGCTTGGTCGACGGCGTCCATCTCGCGCTCGATGAGCCCGAGGATCGCGTCGATATCTGTGCCACGCAGCTGCGGATCGAGAATGGTGAACTTCCAGCACGGCGCGCCCTCGAAGGTGGTGGTCGCGACAATCACGTCGCCCCGCTCGAGCAAGCGCTGGCGGACGATGTGGACGAGGCTGGCGGGGGCATCGGCAGGCGTAAACAGCACTGTGGAAAGCTCCGGTGTGGCGCGCAGTGCAAAGCGTGGATGGGCGTCGACGCGCCGGGCGGCATCGCGGGCCGCGGCGCAGCAGGCGTCGAAGGCCTCCCCGAGGGCGTCGGCGCCGTGGGTGCGCAGCGTCATCCAGAGCTTGAGCGCGTCGAAGCGACGCGTGGTTTGGAGCGAGAAGTCTGCGAGATTGTGGTCGGTGGCGTCTTCGGGGTTGAGGTAGTCCGCGTGCCACGACACGAGGGCGCAGTCGGCGGGATCGCGCAAAAGAATCGCGCTGCAGGCCACCGGCTGGAAGTAGCCCTTGTGGAAGTCGACGGTGACGCTATCGGCCGCATCCATGCCGCGCAAACGGTGCCGTTGCGTGGGTGAGAGCAGCAGGATGCCTCCGTACGCGGCGTCGACATGCAAGTGCACCCCTGCGTGGCGGCAGACCTTGGCGATGCTCTCTAGCGGATCGATGGTGCCGCGGTCGGTTGCCCCAGCGGTGGCCACGACGGCCATCGGCGTGTAGCCGTCCGCCACGTCGGCCGCGATGCGCCGGGCGAGATCAGCCGCGTCGAGTCGGTGTTCGGCATCCGATTCGATAGTGATGACGGCGGTGTCCGCGAGCCCAAGGAGGTGGGCGGCGCGCAACACGGAGTAGTGGGCGTGGCTGCTGGTGTAGAGGCGCAACTGGGAAAGTCCCTGCACGCCTTGGGCGCCCAGCGCCTTTTCGCGCGCAATGTAGAGCGCCTGCAGATTGGATTGCGTACCACCGGACGTAAAGACCCCGCGGGTGCGGGAATGCGGGTCTTCCGGCCAGCGCAGCTTGCGCGCGAAGAACTCGAGGAGGTGGCCTTCGATTGCGGCGGCGCTCGAGGCCTGATCCCAGCTTTCGACCGCGGTGTTAACTGTGGTGGCGAGCAGATCCGCGCCCACGGCGGTGGCGGTGATCGGACAGTTGAGGTGGGCGATGTAGCGCGGGTGGTGGTACCACACGGCGTGGTCGAGCCAGAGTTCGCAAAGCTCAGCCAACGCGGCGTCGAATGTACCAATTGGGTACTCGAGGTCAACGCGTGTGACGGCCGCTGCTGTCTCATGGGCGTTGCGACCGGAGCGTGGCGCGTCGTCCTCGGCGAGATACTGCGTGAGGGTGTGCTGGCTGTGGTGGATGATTGTGTTTAATGCAGTCGGATCGGCTCTTACGTAGGAATCGACGAAAGGGGCCGGTCTCTCGTGACGAATTTTGTGCATGTTAGGATACCCTAACATGGAGTAGGCTACGGTAAAAGTATTTAATGGAAAGTGGTGCCGCGCGCGGGCACGCTGCGGTGATCCGTGGTCACGGCGGGATGTATTTGCTGTACCGGCTCGGGGAAGGGTGCGAAAGCACTGGTCTGATGCGCAGTGCGCGGGGTCGACGGCTGAGGTCTCGGGCATAGCAGGAGCGGCACAGGGGCGAGTAGAAGGAATGGGCGTGCGGTGCATTTCTACGGGTTGGTTGCGGGCGCAGGACGTGGCGAGGGTGGGATGTGGAAAAGCGTCTTTCACTTCGGACAAGGCCGAGGCGGGATAAATCAATTCTTGTAGACCTTTTGTGTGGCGGTGGCCATACAACAAACCGTGTGGCCGCGAGCCAGAAGGCCCAGGCTAAAAAACATGAAGACAGCATTGCTTGTAGGTGGCGGCCTGATCGGTTTCTCGTTTGCCCAGCGCTTCGTCGACGCGGGGTGGCAGGTGCGCATGACAGACGTGCGCGCAGAACTCGCGGACGCGGTGGCGCAGGAGTTCGGGGACAAGGTTCGGTTCTCGACAAACCTGGAGGATCTCACGGACAGCGTCGATTTCGTCCAGGAAGCAGGGCTGGAGTCGCTGGAGTTCAAGCACAAGATCTTCGCACGGCTGGCGGGACTTACCGATGCCGCCATCCTCGCCAGCTCGACCTCAGCCATCCTTCCTTCCAAGAGCGCGGCAGACAATCCCGCAGCCGAGCGGATCGTCATCGGTCACCCGTTCACCCGCCGGCACTCATGCCGGTTCTCGAAGTCGTGCCGGGACCGGAGACCGCGCCGGAGACGGTCGAACGCGCGCTGGAGGTCTACCGAGAGCTCGGCTTCGAGCCCAGCGCGATGAAGAAGGAAATCCCCGGATTCGTGGGCAACCGCATTCAAAAGGTCGACATGTGGGAGGCGATTTCACTCGTGCAACAGGGGGTCATTGACGCGAAGGACCTCGACACGATTTTGCGCAACTCGCTGGGGCTGCGCTACGCGGCCACAGGCCCGTTCGAGTCCAACCGTTTGGGCGGCGGCCCCGAGGGCATCAAGTCGACTATCGAACATATCGCGGGAGCCTGGGAGACCGAGCCTGTCGCCGGAGTGCCCGACATGTCGCATCTCGACGAGGTGTACGCGCAAGTCGATGTCCCTACGACAACTACGCCGAGACCTTCGAGTCCGGCACCCGCCGCCGCAATGCGCTGCTGCGCGGCTTCCTCGACGTGCGCGCTGCACACTAGCGCTTACTCGGCGCGCGGAGTTATTCGGGGCGCAGGATGCGCTGGGCGACCTCGACATCAGGGTTCGCCGCGCGCAGGGCGTCGAGGATGTCATCTGCCGCCAGGCGCAGATCGTCGTCCGTGAGCGGATCCAAGGCCTCGAGGATATAGAGCACGCTGGTGGTCTCCGGCGTGGGCTGGACTCGGTGCTCGGGCCGGAAGCGCCGCGCGGCACTACCCGCGGCATCGCGCACCGTAGCGGTGCCTACCTCGATGCGCACTAGGCCCGCGAAGCCATCGAGGGCGAACGCCGTGACAGGCAGCTCGAAACGGCGGGCGACGGCGTTGCCGAGGGCAACTATGGGGGCATCGGAAGGCTGGGCGCCCAGATCAAAAAGCGCGGGATCGAGCCCGGCGTTCTGCCACGCCGTGCGCCACGCGGCGACATGGGGCTGGAATGCTGACGGGGCGGCGGGGGTTTCGGCAACCGGGGAAGTGACGTTGCGTGCGGCGATGAGCAGCGCGCGGTAGTCGGGGCGCGGGGTGTCCAGCTCGACGTTGACAAGGAAATCGATAAGGCTCATTTCAGGTCTCCCGAGTAAAGGTTGAAGCGGTCGCCGCGTGCGAAACCGACGAGTGCCATGCCGGTTTTGCGGGCAGTGTCGACGGCGAGCGAGGAGGCTGCCGATACTGCCACGAGCTGGCAGAAGCCCGCCATCGCAGCCTTCTGCACGAGCTCGAAGCTGGCGCGCGAGCTCATCACGAGGATGAGATCGCTGGCCGGAAGCAAGCCCTCCATGAGCAGGTGGCCGATGACCTTGTCCGCGGCGTTGTGGCGGCCGACGTCTTCTCGGATGACGATGGGCTCGCCACCCAGCGTGAAGGCGCCAGCGGCGTGGATGCCGCCGGTCTTGCGGAACTGCTTCTGGCCCTCGCGCAGCCTATCCGGCAGCTGGGCGATAACGAGCGGGTCGACCGGCACGTGGGGGATGGGGTAACGGGTCTTCTTGGCTAGCTCCTCGATGGACGAGGTACCGCACACGCCGCACGCGGAGTTGGTGAGTGTTAGGCGCAGCTCTTTGAGCGAGATGACGTTGTCGTCGCGCATCTCAATGTCGAGGAGGTTGTAGGTGTTGACACCGTCGCGGGTGGTGCCCTCGCAGTACTTGGCGGACTCGATGTCGCGGGCGGCCTGGATGTGGCCCTCGGAATGGAGGAATCCATGGGCGAGCTCAACGTCGTGGCCCGGGGTGCGCATGGTCGTGGTGAGAGTCTGGCCATCGACGCGGATTTCGAGCGGCTCCTCGCCAGCGACGGTATCGGCGCGGGTATCGACCTGGGTGACCTGCGTGCGCTCCTCGTTGAGGCGGACCTTGGTGACCGCGAACTTGGAGGTGGTGCGGCCCGCCACTACTGCACGGCTTCCTTGAGCTTGGCGATGTTGGCGCGGGCTTCCTCGACGTCTTTGCTGGCCAGACCGACCACGAAGGCGGTGAGCGGGGCGGCCGGGCGGGAGCGATTGTGCGCGACGTCCTTGGTGAGATCGAGCAGCTCGCGCACCAGCGCCGTGGCGTCGTGCGGATCGAGATCCAGCGTCGTTGCGACCTCTTCAAGCCACTCGTGCGCGGTCTGGATGGGGTCTTTGTCTTCAGTCATGAACTCAACTGTAGTCGCGGCCCTGCCTACAACCGCGAAAGTCCCGCTCGCGACGGGACTAACGGGGGTGCGGCGACTTAGAAGTCGTTCGCGTTCTTGCCGGTCGGTTCCAGACGGACAATGAGGGACTTGGAAACGGGAGTCTCGGAGTCCTTAGTCATCTCTTCCACAGGCACGAGGATGTTGAGCTCAGGGAAGTAGCCGCACACGTAATCCTTGGCGATGTCGTACTCGACCAGGCGGAAGTTCGGCGCGACGCGGCGGCCCGAGGCGTACTCGGAGACAACGTCGACGATGTCGCCGTCCTTGAGCCCGCGTTCGGCCAGGTCCTTCTTGCGGATGAAGATGACACGGCGTCCACCGCGCACACCGCGGTAGCGGTCAACCAGGCCATAGGAGATGGTGTTGTACTGGTCGTGGCTGCGCACCGTGGTCAGCAGCAGCTGGTCGCCCTCAAGCTCGATGGTGTCGGTGGCATTGATGGTCAGCTGGGCCTTGCCGTCCGAGGTGTTGAAGATGCGTTCGCGGGCCGCGTGCGGGAGCATGAAGCCGCTGGGGCGTTTGAGGTGCTCGTTGTAGTTCTCAAAACCAGGGATGACGTTCGCGATGTGATCACGGATGACATCGTAGTTGTCCATCATCGGGCGCTAGAAGGCGTCGCCGAATGCACGCTCGCCGATGCCGCAGATGATCTGCATTTGGGAGTGGAGATTCAGGTCGCGGTTTCCGCGGCGCTTCGGGAAGGACGCGGAAACCTTGGAGTCCGATGCCTCGACAGAGACCTTCTGCGGGCCCGAGGCCTGAATGTCGACATCGGTGCGGGAGCGCACCGGCAGGATAAGCGACTTCTCACCCAGCCACGCACACGTGCGGTTGAGCTTGGTGAGCATGTGGGCCGACTGCTAGGTGGCAGAAATGCCGTCTTCAAGCGCCGTCGTGTCCGACATCGCGCGGATGTAGTTTCCGCCCAGTGACAGGAAGAAATCGACGTTCTTTTCGCGCAGCTGGATACCCGCGCCAGTGGAAGAAACGCCGTGCTCGCGCGGAACGTCGAAGCCAAATTTTTCTTCCATGTTGGCCAGGAACCACTCCGGCATCTTCTACGAGATGCCCATCGTGCGGTCACCCTGGACATTGGAGTGGCCACTGAACGGGCCGGAGCCCGCGCCGGGCTTGCCGTAGTTGCCGGTGAGCAGTAGGAAGTTCATCATTTCCTGGATGGTGGCCACCGCGTTGCGGTGCTGGGACACGCCCAGCGTCCACGCGAGAACAACCGTCTCGGACTTCTCCACGTAGTCGACGATGTTCCTGACCTCGGCCTGGGAGACTCCGGATCCGCGGGAAAGGGCGGCATCGTCAAGCGAATTAAGGTGCGCGATGGTCTCGTCGACGTTGGAACAGAACTCCTCCAAGAACTTGCGGTCGAGCAAGTCGCGGCGAATGACCTCGCGGTTGATCTGCTGGAACAGCGCGCGGTCGTCGTCGAGGCGAACCTGGACGTACTCGTCGCTAATCTTGTCGGCCACGCCGAGGGCGCCCTTGACGGACTGCGGCTCCTTGAACTTCATTAAACCAGTCTCCGGCATGGGATTGATAATGATGAACCTGCCGCCGTTTTCCTTCTGCTTCTTAAAGGCGGTCAGCGAGCGCGGGTGGTTGATACCCGGGTTCTGGCCCACGGAGATGATGTGTTCCGTGTTGTATATGTCTTGCATGACGATGGAGCCCTTGCCCACGCCCACGGTCTTGGCGAGCGCGACACCCGTGGAGTCGTGACAGAGGTTCGCGCAGTCCGGCAGGTTATTGGAGCCGTGGCGGCGGCCCAGCACACCGAAGATGAAGGCGGACTCGTTGACGGCCGTGCCGGAGGTATAGAAGATGGCGCGGTTCGGGTCCGTGGCCTTGAGCTGCTCCGCGATGAGGTCGTAGGCCTCGTCCCAGGAGACGGGGTGGTACTTCTCGTCGCCGAGCGAGCGGTCGCAGAGCATGGGCTCGATGAGACGGCCGAGCTGGTTGAGCTCCTAGTCCGGCATCTCGCGCACCTGCCGGACGGTGGTGTTGGCGAAGAACTCGCGGGACACGCGCTTGGACGTGGTCTCCTGGGCGATGGCCTTGGCGCCGTTCTCACAGAACTCGACGAAGTTGATGTCGCCCTGCCCCGGCTCCGGCCAGGCGCAGCCGGGGCAGTCAACGCCTCCATGCTGGTTCATTTTCAGCAGCGGCACGAGGCCGTGGTTCGGGATTGCCTTCTCCATCGCGTGGTATACGCCGCCCACGCCTGCAGGCGCGGTGACGCGGTGGCCGATGCGTGGGTTGTCGAAGCGGTTAGCGACGGGATTGGCACGAGAAACTGTAACGTTTGGGGTCATGCCGGCAAGCTTGCCGATAAGCAGGGAGAATTTTGGAAAAGGTCAGGTCGACGTGTAATGTAAATGCTCGGACTCGTGCCCGCACGCTGTTTATGCAGCTCACATGGGGGATGAGTACCCGCAATTCAAGAATTTCATTTCAACTTTGTTGTAGGCCCCTCGCCGTAGATAGCGGACCGTTGTCTGAATTAAAGGGTGGCGAGCGCCTCACGGTACTGACCGTGGGGAGCGTGAGTAGCCCGAAATCACACGGAGAACGCTTTGGTGAGCACGGGAACCGCAACGAGAAAGGTACACGGTCACTCATATGACTATGACTGATCCTATTGCCGACATGCTGTCGCGCGTGCGCAACGCAAGTAATGCGCACCATGACACCGTGTCGATGCCTACCTCCAAGCTGAAGGCAAATATTGCCGACATCTTGAAGCAGGAAGGCTACATCGCTGACTACACCGTCGAGGGCCACACCCTGTCCCTCGAGCTGAAGTACAACAACCGCGAGCGCTCCCTGTCTGGCCTGCGTCGCGTGTCTAAGCCGGGTCTGCGTGTGTACGCAAAGTCCACCGAATTGCCGCAGGTTTTGGGCGGCCTGGGCGTGGCTATTATTTCCACGTCCCACGGCGTGCTGACTGACCGTCAGGCTGAGGAGAAGGGCGTAGGCGGAGAAGTTCTCGCCTACGTCTGGTAAAGGGAGGTTTGACACATGTCTCGAGTCGGTCTAGCACCAATCGCCGTACCAAACGGCGTCGAAATCAAGATCAACGGCCAAGACGTTGAGGTTAAGGGCCCAAAGGGCGCCCAGAGCGTTAACGTTCCAGAGCCTATCGCCATCAACCTGGAAGACGGCGTACTGTCCGTCTCCCGCCCTGATGACCACCGCAAGAACCGTGCTCTGCACGGTCTGTCCCGCTCCCTGCTGAACAACGCTGTTATCGGCGTGACCGAGGGCTACACCATCAAGATGGAAATCTTCGGTGTCGGCTACCGTGTCCAGCAGAAGGGCAAGGACCTGGAATTCAGCCTGGGCTACTCCCACCCGATCCTCATCGAGGCTCCGGAGGGAATTACCTTCGCAGTGGACGGCGCAACCAAGCTGTCCATTACCGGTATTGACAAGCAACTAGTCGGACAGATCGCCGCTAATATCCGTCGTCTGCGTAAGGACGATCCTTATAAGGGCAAGGGTATTCGCTACGAAGGCGAGCAGATCCGTCGCAAGGTCGGAAAGACGGGTAAGTAAGCAATGGCAAACACTGAAAACACCAAGCGCACTCCAGTCGGCAAGGACATCTCCTCCCGTCGTCGCGAAGCACGCGCACGCCGTCACTTCCGTATCCGTAAGACCCTGCGCGGCACCCCTGAGGCACCGCGTCTGGTTCTTCACCGCTCCTCCCGTCACATGCACGTCCAGGTCATTGATGACCTGGCAGGCCACACCCTGGTCTCCGCATCCTCCATGGAGGCGGACGTTCGTGCACTCGAGGGCGATAAGAAGGCCAAGGCTGCCAAGGTAGGCGAGCTGGTTGCCGAGCGCGCAAAGGCTGCTGGCATCGAGCACGTCGTATTTGACCGCGCAGGCTACAAGTACCACGGCCGCGTCGCTGCGCTGGCTGACGCCGCACGTGAAGGTGGTCTGAAGTTCTAATGATCATCGTCAACGGAAACATCAACGGAAGGAACGCCTAATGTCGGACCGTGAACAGCGTGACGGCGGACGCTCCGCCGAGAACAACAAGAACAACCGCGGTGGCAACGGCCGCCGCAACGATCGTCGTAACCACCAGGACAACGAGCGCGATAAGTACATCGAGCGCGTTGTGACCATCAACCGCGTCTCCAAGACCGTTAAGGGTGGCCGCAACATGTCCTTCACCGCTCTCGTCGTCGTTGGTGACGGCCAGGGTCAGGTTGGCGTTGGCTACGGCAAGGCCAAGGAAGTCCCGGCCGCAATCCAGAAGGGTGCTGAAGAGGCTCGCAAGAACTTCTTCCGCGTTCCGATGATTGCCGGCACCATCACCCACCCGGTTGAGGGTCGCGACGCAGCTGGCATCGTTATGATGAAGCCTGCCGCACCTGGTACCGGTGTTATCGCCGGTGGTGCTGCTCGTCCAGTGCTTGAATGCGCTGGCGTGCAGGACATCCTGTCGAAGTCCCTGGGCTCCGACAATGCACTCAACGTCGTCCGCGCTACCGTGGACGGCCTCAAGCAGCTGGTCCGCCCTGAAGAGGTTGCCGCACGTCGTGGCAAGTCCATCGAAGAGGTCACCCCGGCCCGTATGCTGCGCAAGCGCGCAGGTCAGGAGGCATAAGCAATGGCTCTGAAGATTACACAGGTAAAGGGCCTGGTGGGCACCAAGCCGAACCACCGCAAGAACATTGAGGCTCTTGGCCTCAAGCGCATCGGTCAGTCCGTAGTTAAGCAGGACACCCCGATCGTTCGCGGTATGGTTCACAAGGTTCGCCACCTGGTCACCGTCGAAGAAGTGGCAGGGGAGTAAACCATGGCTGATATCATCAAGCTGCACGACCTGCGCCCAACCGCAGGAGCAAACAAGCCTAAGACCCGCGTCGGCCGCGGTGAGGCATCCAAGGGTAAGACCGCTGGTCGCGGTACCAAGGGTACCGGTGCTCGTAAGCAGGTTTCCGCTGCTTTCGAGGGTGGCCAGATGCCGATCCACATGCGTCTGCCTAAGTTGAAGGGCTTCAAGAACCCGAACCATGTTGAGTACCAGGTAGTTAACGTTGCTGACTTGGCTGAGAAGTTCGCAGATGGCGGCGACATCACCGTTGCTGACATCGCAGCTGCTGGCCTGGTCCGCGCTAATAAGCCGGTCAAGGTTCTGGGCAACGGCGACATCAACGTTAAGTTGAACGTCACCGCTGACAAGTTCTCCAAGTCTGCTGTTGAGAAGATCGAGGCTGCTGGCGGATCTGCCAACACCAAGTAATCTCTTTCAAGTAGATTTTCGTCCCCCTCTCCGCACCAGCGGAGCAGGGGGATGATTTCGTTTGGTAAGCGCCCTGGTGCCGGTATAGAGCGCAGTACCTTGGTTATGGACACAATTGGTGCTGGAAATAGCTGACAGGAAACCTTTATTAATAAATAAGGTTGCCGGTATGGCGATATATATTCATGAGTGTTAAAGTCAGTCTTAGTTGAAAATCATCTACCGTTAAGGAGACTCTTATGTCGTCTATTTCTTCGCTGCTCGCAACCGCAGTCGCTGCCATCATGCCATTTGCCGGCTCTACCGGCCCAGTCGACGCCCAGGAACAGCTCTCCCAGCCGGATCCTGCTGAGACCACTCAGACCGCGCCTGCCGAAGTTGGCGAGCAGAACGCTCAGGACCAGCAGCCCGGCGCTCACGCTGAGAAGGGCCGTATCACCGGTGACAAGGAAGACGTCATCAACGGTGACGCAGAGGGTGCCGAAGAGGTCGATCCAGGGTTCAACGGTGGCAACCTGCAGAGCGGTAAGCTGGCCGTGCAGCGTGAGCTGGCCCTAGCTACCCAGGAGGCCGGCCACGAGTTCATGAACATCGAGTTTAAGGATGACCACTCTGCTCACCTGACCTTCCCGGAGACCTATAACCCGGAGAAGGATGAGGCAGCTGTGCAGCGCGTCATGGACGCCCTGAAGATCAACGGCTACGACAACATCACCGCGGCCTACTAAAGCGCGAGTGTCCCAAGACTTCGGGACGAAAAAAGAGGGTGGAACGCTCGGTGAGGGCGTTCCACCCTTTATGCTCTTCCAACTAGGGTAGGCGCGGGGGGAGGGAAGGCCTAGGCCTCGTCTACGGTTTTTTCGTACAGGCCAGGGAAGCGGTCATCCGGATCGGTAACCGCTTTGATGGTGGCGGGAAGGTTGCCACCGTAGAGTTCTTCGAATTTTTCCCGGGAATAGAAGGCTTCGGAGTAGAGGGACTTGTGTCCGCCAAGCTCGTTGACCTTGGATTCAATGACGCGGTTGAAAGCGCCATTATTCGGGGCGGAAGGGTCGACGTGGTCGCCTTCTACGCCGGACCAAAAGCCAACATTGACCCAGGTCTGCCCGGGGTGAAGCGGGTAGAGCGGCCAGGGGTCGCTCGAGTTAGAGGCGAGGTCGCCGGTGCCTACTAGCTCTTCCACGCCATCGCGAAGTCGGATTGGACAGAGCCACACCGGCTGGATATCGGAAGCATTAAAGAACCAATGGAGGAATTCCGGCAGGTTTTCTGGAGTGACCTCGATATCTTGGACCACGCGTTCAGCACGTGGCTTGCCGTGGGGCTTTTTGATGAAGTTATATTCCAGCTCGTATTTGCGGTCGAGCCGGACCAATTTCCAATAAAAAGAACTGCGGCGCAATTCGCGCGGCCACACCTTGCGCACCTTCGGGTTCTGCGCGCCAAAGGCGCGCGAGCACCAGAACCAGTCGGTATCCCAGCGCCAGATATAGTCGCGGATGGTCAGGCGGTCGCGCCGGATGTCAGAGGCGTGCTGGAGGCTGCGGTAGTAAATCTTGTCCCGCGTGTAATCGGAGGTTGGGCCCTCCTCGTCGGTAAAGCGGGCGAAGACGAGGTAGGCCTCGTCCTCGGAGAAGACCACGCCGTCGAGGCCATGGACGGGCTCGCCGCGGTGCGTGTGGGAAGAGGCGACGTCGGCAAGCACGCGGCTCGCCTCCTCCACGGTGTGGAAACGCTCCTCGCGCAATTCCACATAGGCGGGCACGGGCTCTAACTCGATCTTCAGGCGCACCGCATAGCCCAGCGAGCCATAGGAGTTGGGGAAGAGACGGAAGAGATCCACATTCTGCTCGCGGGAGCAGGTAAGGATCTCACCCGTGCCGGTAAGCACGTCCATCTCGAGGACGGACTCGTGCGGCAAGCCATTGCGAAAGCTCGTGGATTCCACGCCCATGCCAGTAACCGCACCGCCCAAAGTAATGGTCTTAAGCTGCGGTACGACGAAGGGCATGAGGCCATGGGCCAGGGTGGCATCCACGAGGTCCTCATAGGTGCACATGCCCTGCACATCGGCCGTGCGGGCAACTGGATCGACCTCAATGACGCCGCTAAGGCCGGATACGTCGAGGCCTTCCTGCGCCTCGCTGCGGCTACGGAAGAGATTGGAGGTCTTCTTGGCTAGGCGCACGCGCTTTCCGGCCGGGACAGCACGGAAACTCGCCAGCAGCTTGTCGACGCCCTCTTGGTGCGCCGTCCATCCCACCGGCTCAATGGGCATGGCATCCACCGGTCGCGGTTGGGCAGCGGCGAGGCGTTCGCGCAGATTATCAATGAGAGTCATGGCACCCCTCCTTAAAGCGGCTATCTTCCCACCAGCGGCGCTCAGGCACACCGGCGCGGGAGCCGGCCTCGCCCAGCTTGACGCCGAGGAAGTGATAAAGGTTGATGATATTGCGCTCAAAGCCCCATTCGGATCCGGCCATATAAATGCCGTAGAGGCGAGCGGTGGGTAGGCCCACGGTTGCGCAGGCCTCGTCCCAATTGTCCTTCAGGTTCTCGCACCAGTCATGCAGCGTGCGCATGTAATCAAACCGGAGGGACTCGGTGTGGATGACTTCGAAGCCATTATCTTGCATCGCCTTGGTGACATTGCCGGAGCCGGTGAGCTCGCCGTCCGGGAAGATATAGCGGTCAATGAAGCCGCCCTTGGGCGTCTTGTGGTTATCCGGGTAGGTGATGTTGTGGTTGAGCATCAGGCCGCCCACCTTCAACTTGCCATGGAGGAACTTGAAGAAGTCATCGTAATTCTTTACACCGATGTGCTCGATAATGCCGATGGCGGAGATAGCATCGAAGCCCTCTTCGGTGATATCGCGGTAATCCATGAAGCGTACTTCCGCCAAGTCTTGGAGGCCTTCCTCCTCAATCTTGCGCTGGCCCCACTCGGCCTGTTCCTTGGATAGGGTGACGCCAATGGACTTCACGCCGCGGCGCGCCGCGTAGCGCACCATGCCGCCCCAGCCACAGCCCACGTCCAAGTGGCGGTCGCCCTCCTGGAGGCGCAGCTTGTCAAAGATGAGGCGGTACTTATTCTCCTGCGCTTCCTCCAAAGTGGCGTCTGGGGAAGGGTAGTAGGCGCAGGTATAGGTCATCGAATCGCCCAAGAAGAGCTCATAAAAGTCATTGCCCACGTCGTAGTGATCAGAAATGACATCAGCATCGCGCTGCTTCGAGTGCTTGGATAGGCCGTCGTGTAGCTTGCGGCGCAGCCAAGAGGCACGCTCTACCTCGGGAACAGGCTGGATCTGGAAGGCGCCCATGGACGCCAGCGAGCGCACCACGCGCGCCAGTGTCTTCGCATCCGGCTTTTCAAACTTGTCGTACATGGCATGTAGGGCGTCGAAGATGCCATAGGGGTGGGCTGGGTGATCGCCGTGGACCGTGATGCCGTCGGTGACATAGGCGCGGGCGAATCCCACATCGCCGGGATGGGTGGCTATAAAAGACAAGCCTTCAAGGCTGTTAATAGTCACCTTGTACTGGGCATCCTCCGGTCCGGTCGCGGATCCGTCGAAGGCTTCCCAGCGGAAGGGATTGGGGCTAGGGACAAATACGTCGATGATCTCAGCTACGGTCATCGGCGTGAATTTCTTTTTCATAAGTACTTCTTTCGAAAATAGTTGGTTCACACCAATAACGGCCTCGTGGCTCATGGGGCTGTGAGGTCGGAGACTTTACTAGGGGATTGCATGTGTGCAATACCCCCTCATGGTAAACCCCGTAGGCAAAACGTGCGAAAGAACAAGCAATGATGGTCACACTATTGGGTATTAATGTGGCTATGGGGGACAAGGCTGGTAGGGTTGTGGGGTCATAAGTGTTCAACCGTCCCTGAAAGAAGCCTAAAATTCCCCTTAGCTGTCCAGCTTAAGGGGTGCGGTTTCCTAGGGGCAGATGAGTTTCCACCTCCGTGTATGAGCGCGAAACCCTCCCTAGATTTCGCGTTCGGCAGCGGTAGGCCAGGAGGATTTTGTAGTGTCCGCCATTATCCAGGCTTTTAAGGATGCCGACCTACGTAAGAAGATCATCTTCACCATCGTGATGGTCATTGCGTACCGCGTCGGCGCACAGATCCCGTCCCCGGGTGTTGACTATGCGTCAATTGCTGGCCGCTTGCGCCAGCTGACCGAGCAGTCCGGAGACCTTTACTCCGTCATTAACCTCTTCTCGGGTGGCGCGTTGCTGCAGCTGTCGATCTTCGCCATCGGCATCATGCCGTACATTACGGCCTCGATTATCGTGCAGCTGTTGACCGTGGTCATTCCCCGCTTCGAGGAATTGAAGAAGGAAGGCCAGTCCGGTCAGGCCAAGATGACCCAATACACTCGCTACCTGACCTTGGCGTTGGCGTTGCTACAATCCTCCGGCATCGTCGCACTGGCAGACCGCGAGCAGCTGCTGGGCCAGGGCGTACAGGTCTTGGCAGAAGACCGTAACTTCTTTACCCTCATCGTCTTGGTAATCACCATGACGTCGGGCGCCGTGCTGGTGATGTGGATGGGCGAGCTCATCACCGAAAAGGGCATTGGTAACGGTATGTCTCTGCTCATCTTTGCCGGCATTGCTACCCGCCTGCCTACCGATGGCGTGAGCATCATGCAGAACAACGGCGCACTCGTCTTTGCCATGGTCGTTGCTGGCTTGGTTGTCCTCGTTGTGGGCATCACCTTCATCGAGCAGGGCCAGCGCCGTATCCCGGTCCAGTACGCCAAGCGCATGGTTGGCCGCCGTCAGTACGGTGGTTCCTCTACCTACCTGCCGCTGAAGGTCAACCAGGCCGGCGTTATTCCGGTCATCTTTGCCTCCTCCCTTATCTACATGCCGGTGCTCATTACCCAGATCGTGAACTCTGGCTCCGCCGGTACCCCCGATAACTGGTGGCAGCGCAATGTCATCGCACACCTGCAGGCGCCATCGTCCTGGCAGTACATCGTGCTGTACTTCGTGCTGACTATCTTCTTCGCTTATTTCTACGTTTCGGTTCAGTACGATCCGGCAGAGCAGGCGGATAATATGAAGAAGTATGGTGGCTTCATTCCGGGTATCCGCCCGGGCCGCCCGACCGCGGAGTACCTTGGTTATGTGATGAACCGTCTGCTGTGCGTGGGTGCCCTGTACTTGGCTGTTATCGCCATTTTGCCGAATATCCTCTTGGATCTCGGTGTGGGCCGCGCTTCTGCCAGCGGTACCTCCGCCTTTGGCGGTACGGCCATCCTGATTATGGTCTCTGTCGCTTTGACTACGGTCAAGCAGATCGAGTCCCAGCTACTGCAATCCAACTACGAAGGACTACTTAAGTAATGCGTCTTGTACTTCTAGGACCTCCCGGTGCCGGCAAGGGCACCCAGGCAGCTATCCTCAGCGAGAAGCTGAACGTTCCGCATATCTCCACCGGCGATCTCTTCCGCGCCAATATGGGCGAGGGCACCCCGCTGGGTGTGGAAGCAAAGTCTTATATCGACGCAGGCAAGCTGGTACCTACCGACGTCACCGCTCGTATGGTCGAGGATCGCCTCAACCAGGACGATGCCAAGAATGGCTTCCTGCTGGACGGTTTCCCTCGTACTACCGAGCAAGCAGACATCCTGGAAGAGCTGCTGTCCAAGAAGGGCGAAAAGCTCGACGGCGTGCTCAACTTCGAAGTATCTGAGGACGTAGTTGTCGAGCGCATGATGGCCCGCGGCCGTGCCGACGATAACGAGGAAACCATCCGTACCCGTCTCGGCGTGTACCGTGAGGAAACCTTCCCGCTTATTGAGCACTACGGCGATGCCATTATCCCCATCAAGGCCGAAGGTACCGTGGAGGAAATCAACGCCCGTGCGATGGAAGCACTGGGTAAGTAAGCATGGCTTTTCGACGCCGCAGTAAGCGCATCCCCGCCCGCACCCCGGGTGAGCTAGACGCCATGCAGGCCGCCGGCGAGATCGTCGGCAAGGCACTGCAGGAAGTCCGCGCTGCTGCGGCGTCTGGCGTATCTACCCTCGAGCTAGATGCAGTGGCCGAGCAGACCATTCGCGATGCCGGGGCATATCCCACTTTTAAGGGCTACGAGGGCTTCCCGGGCTCCATTTGCGCTTCGGTTAATGATGTCATCGTCCACGGAATCCCAGACCAGGAAACCGTCCTCGCCGAAGGTGACCTAGTTTCCATTGATTGTGGGGCCACGCTCGACGGCTGGGTCGGCGATAGCGCATGGTCCTTCGCCGTGGGCAAGCTCGATCCAGATGTCGAAGCCCTCAATAAGGCCACCGAGTGGGTCCTTATGGAAGGCATGCAAGCTATGGTTCCGGGCAATCTGCTTACCGATGTCTCCCATGCCTTAGAGCAAGCCACCCGCCGTGCCGAGGAGAAGTTCGGTGTGGAGCTTTTTATCGTCGATGGCTACGGCGGACACGGAATTGGCCGCACCATGCATGAGGATCCCTACCTAGCTAACGAAGGCCGGCCCGGACGCGGCCCGCTGATTCAGGAAGGTTCCGTACTGGCCATCGAACCCATGCTAACTTTGGGCACAGAGGATTCCGCCGTCTTGGAGGATGACTGGACGGTCGTTACCCTCGATGGTTCCTTTGCCGCCCACTGGGAGCATACGGTGGCCGCCACCGCCGATGGTCCCCGTATTCTCACCCGTCGCTACTGACATATATTCCCCAATATTGCCTGTTGTACTAGGCAGATACCCCCCGAAAGGTTATACTCACAGCTATGTCTAAATTCAGCTTCCGCAAGTTCCGTGCCACGGTCGCAGCGCCCGCAGTCGCTAGCGTGATGGCCTTGAGTGCCACCGTTGCGGCTCCTGCCGCTACTGCCCAGGAGGTTCCTAACCTGGATCAGCTCCGCTCCAAGGCAAACTCTGACCTCGCACAGCTCTCTTCTCAGTCCGGCCTAGATAGGCTCACCGCTGATGCAAAGGCACAGCTGGATAATTTTTACGGCCAGACCCGCGAGCAGGCGTGGAACACCCGCAACCAGATTTTGGACCAGGCGGAGAAGTTCTCTCCTGAGCTGGCTCCTAGCGTTCAGACTGCGGTGGATGGCGCCGTTGAATTCCTCTTCCCGGGTCTGATTGCTCAGAAGAATGAGGAAGCACGCAAGGCTCGTGAGGCTGCGGCCCGCGCTAATGCCGAGCGCGTTGCCGCTGAGAAGGCTCGCTCCGAGGCTGCCGCACGTAAGGCGGAAGCGCAGCGCCGCGCCAACGAGTTTGACCGTGGTCCGTGCCCTGCGGACGCCAAGGTTTGTGTTGACTTGAACGGTCGCCGCACCTGGCTGCAGGACGGTGGCAAGGTCTCCTATGTCTCCCCGGCAATGTCGGCTGGCATGCAAGGTCAGGAAACCCCACGCGGCACCTTCCACGTCACCCGCAAGGTAGAGCACGAAATCTCCCGCGAGTTCAATAACGCGCCGATGCCGTACTCCATCTACTTCACCAACAATGGCCACGCTTTCCACTTGGATGACCCGGCCGTTGACTCCAATGGTTGCGTACACCTGCCGCCGGACGCTGCAAAGCGTTACTGGGATAACGTGCAGGTCGGCGATAAGGTATTCATTTACTAAAGCCTCCCGCCACTGCGCTTATTGATTCCCCCGCGCTGGTTCCCCGAGAAGGGGGCCGGTGTTGGGGGATTTCTTTGATCTGCAAGTCTTAAGAACTCTGACCGTGGGCACAAGGGTAGGGCAGCGGGGAAGTCCATTATGGGACGTCGGAAAGCGCAGCAGTTTGGAAAACGTGTCCCTGCAGCGTATGCTGTTAAGTCGGTGTATAGCGTCAGTGAGGCTGGCGCGGATACGCCACCGCAGTAGACAACAAACATGCAGGTGACGGCGCACTTGTCCGTCGCCAGAAAAGTAGAGGTTATGGCTAAGGAAGGCGCAATCGAGGTAGAAGGCCGCATTATCGAGCCTTTGCCCAACGCAATGTTCCGTGTCGAGCTCGACAATGGACACAAGGTTCTTGCACATATTTCTGGCAAGATGCGTCAGCACTACATTCGCATCCTCCCAGAGGACCGCGTGGTTGTAGAGCTGTCTCCTTATGACCTGACCCGTGGACGCATCGTCTACCGCTACAAGTAAAAACTGTAAGCCTCCTCACCCAAGGGTGGACCTGTAGGTTCACCCTGTCCACCTCAGGCTACGGTGGCCTGAGCCCACACTGGTAAGTAACCCAAGGATTCCCGGCACGGTCCGGGCGAAGCGTTGCATGGAGTGGGACGGATGGGGAGAAAACCGCCGTAACAACCCGAAAGGACACGCCATATGGCACGTCTAGCTGGTGTTGACCTCCCACGCAATAAGCGTATGGAGGTCGCTCTCACCTACATCTACGGCATCGGTCCAACCCGTGCCAAGGAACTGCTAGAAAAGACTGGCATTTCTCCTGACCTGCGCACTGACAACCTGGATGATGACCAGCTGTCGGCGCTCCGTGACGCAATTGAGGCTACCTGGAAGGTTGAGGGTGACCTCCGCCGTCAGGTTCAGGCTGATATCCGCCGCAAGATTGAAATCGGTAGCTACAAGGGTCTGCGCCACCGTCGTGGCCTGCCTGTACGTGGCCAGCGCACCAAGACCAATGCGCGCACTCGTAAGGGTCCGAAGAAGACGATCGCAGGAAAGAAGAAGTAATTCATGCCTCCAAAGACTCGTTCCGGCGCGCGCCGTTCCGGCCGTCGCGTCGTAAAGAAGAATGTGGCTCTCGGCCACGCATATATCAAGTCCACCTTCAATAACACCATCGTCTCGATCACCGATCAGACCGGTGCTGTTATTTCCTGGGCATCCTCCGGCCACGTTGGCTTCAAGGGTTCCCGTAAGTCCACTCCGTTCGCCGCTCAGATGGCAGCTGAGAACGCTGCACGCAAGGCAATGGATCACGGCATGAAGAAGGTTGACGTATTCGTCAAGGGTCCGGGCTCCGGCCGTGAGACCGCCATCCGTTCCCTGCAGGCCGCAGGCCTCGAGGTTTCCTCGATCACGGATGCCACCCCACAGCCGCACAACGGCTGCCGTCCGACCAAGCGCCGCAAGGTTTAAGGGAAAGGAAGAGGTAAGAAAATGGCTCGTTACACTGGCCCCGCTACCCGCGTATCCCGCCGTCTTCGCGTCGACTTGGTCGGCGGAGATATGGCATTCGAGCGCCGCCCGTACCCACCGGGACAGGCTGGCCGCAACCGCATCAAGGAATCTGAGTACCTGCTGCAGCTCCAGGAGAAGCAGAAGGCAAAGTACACCTACGGTGTGCTGGAGCGTCAGTTCCGTCGCTACTACGCAGAGGCTAACCGCCTCCCGGGCAAGACCGGCGATAACCTGGTTATCCTGCTCGAGTCCCGCCTGGACAACGTAGTTTACCGTGCAGGTCTGGCACGCACCCGCCGCCAGGCTCGCCAGCTTGTCTCCCACGGTCACTTCACCGTGAACGGCAAGAACATCAACGTTCCTTCCTACAAGGTCACCCAGTACGACATCATCGATGTCCGTGACCGCTCCAAGAAGATGGAATGGTTCGAAGATGCTCAGGACGCCCTCATCGATGCCAACGTACCGGCATGGCTGCAGGTTGTTCCTGATACCCTGCGCATCCTCGTGCACCAGCTGCCCGAGCGCGCTCAGATCGACATTCCGCTGCAGGAGCAGCTCATCGTCGAGCTTTACTCGAAGTAAACTGTTATTCCGCGAGGCCTTTAATGGCCTGGCGGAGAACCAGGAATCTTCGAACCCGAAGATTTTTACCCCTCTACCGGCGTCAAATAGCGGTCGCCGAAAAGGAGAATTGCAATGCTCATTTCCCAGCGTCCTCAACTCACCGAGGAATTCATCGACTCGTCTCGTTCCAAGTTCGTCATCGAACCGCTCGAGCCGGGCTTTGGCTACACCCTCGGTAACTCGCTGCGTCGTACCCTGCTGTCTTCCATTCCGGGTGCAGCAGTAACCTCCATCAAGATCGATGGTGTTCTCCACGAGTTCACCACCATCAACGGTGTGAAAGAAGACGTTTCTGAGATCATCTTGAACATCAAGAGCATGGTGCTTTCTTCCGACTCTGATGAGCCGGTAGTTATGTACCTGAGCAAGGAGGGCCCGGGCGATGTCACCGCGGGCGATATCCAGCCGCCGGCTGGCGTGGAGATCCACAACCCGGATCTGCACATCGCTTCCCTGAATGACACCGCCAAGCTGGACATTGAGCTCGTCGTCGAGCGCGGCCGTGGTTACGTCCCAGCCGCTCCTACCTCCGGTGAGATCGGCCGTATCCCGGTCGACCAGATTTACTCCCCGGTTCTGAAGGTCTCTTATAAGGTCGAGGCAACTCGTGTTGAGCAGCGCACCGACTTTGACAAGCTGACCATCGACGTCGAAACCAAGAACTCGATCTCCGCACGCGATGCACTGGCTTCCGCCGGTGGCACCCTGGTTGAGCTTTTCGGCTTGGCTCGCGAGCTGAACAACGCTGCCGAAGGCATCGAGATCGGACCCTCCCCGCAGGAGACCGAGTACATCGCTGCTTATGGCATGCCGATCGAGGACCTGAACTTCTCCGTCCGCTCTTATAACTGCCTGAAGCGTCAGGAGATCCACACCGTGGGCGAGCTCGCTGAATGCACCGAGTCCGACCTGCTGGATATCCGCAACTTCGGCCAGAAGTCGATCAATGAGGTAAAGATCAAGCTGGCTAACCTGGGCCTGGCTCTCAAGGACACCCCTGAGGACTTTGACCCGACCCAGCTCGAGGGCTACGACGCAGAAACCGGTGACTTCAAGGACCCGGCTGCTGAGGATTCCGAGTAAAGAACCCCGCTGACTTGCGGCAATTACCTAATTGCCGCGCGCTCAACTTTTACCGCATACGAGGAGTACACAATGCCAACCCCTAAGAAGGGTGCCCGTCTCGGCGGCTCCGCCAAGCAGCAGGCTCACATGCTGAGCAACCTGGCAGCCAGCCTGATCGAGCACGGCGCTATCAAGACCACCGATGCTAAGGCGAAGGTTCTTCGCCCGTACATCGAAAAGATCATCACCAAGGCTAAGTCCGGCACCGTTGCTGACCGCCGCGCAGTGCTGAAGCTCATCCCACGCAAGGATGTCGTTTCCTACCTGTTCGACGAGGTCGCACCGAAGTTTGAGAACCGTGAGGGTGGCTACACCCGCACCATCAAGCTGGACAACCGCACCGGTGACAATGCCCCGATGTCCCAGATCTCCCTCGTTCTTGAGGAGACCGTGACCTCCGAGGCTAACCGCGCTACCCGCGCTGCCGCTTCTAAGGCCGCCGAGGCTGAGGAAGCTAAGGCAGACGAGGCTGCAGAAACCGAGGCACCTGCTGAGGAGACCGCAGCTGAGGAGTCCGAGGAGAAGTAGTTCCCCTTCGGCCTTAGCGCTTTGCCGCCGCCTTTCCCACTTGTGGGAGGGCGGCGGCTTTTTATTTCTGGACTCTTCCGAACGGTGCACGGGGAGCTGGGCCCGGCTCTGGTCGAGGAAAGTGCCTCCGGTAGCATGAGTCCCACCATGACTGTTGCAGCATCTACCACCGCAGAAGGGCCGGCAGACGGGTTCGTGCGCCTGCGCTTGGACTTGGCCTATGACGGAACGGATTTCCACGGCTGGGCGAAGCAAAAAGGCGGTCTGCGCACCGTGCAAGGCGTGCTGGAAGAAACACTCGCGATGATTGCCCGCGCAAAGGTACCGCTAACGGTCGCCGGCCGGACGGACGCCGGGGTCCATGCGCGTGGCCAGGTTGCCCACGTGGACGTTCCCAAAGAGATGCTGGAGCAGCGCTCAGTGGCGGGGGAACCGGGGAAGCTGGTGCGTCGGTTAGCAAAGCTTTTGCCTGAAGACGTGCGGGTACATAGCTGCGAGTTTGCGCCCGCGGGCTTTGATGCGCGTTTCTCGGCGTTGCGCAGGCATTATGTATACCGGATTACTACCAGCGCGCGGGGCGCTTTGCCGACGCGTGCGCGGGATACCGCCGAGTGGATAAAGCCAGTGGATATCGATGCCATGCAGGAGGCCGCCACCGCGTTGGTAGGCCTGCATGACTTCGCGGCCTTCTGCAAAGCTAAGCCGAATGCCACGACCATTCGTGAGCTGCAAGAGTTCTCCTGGCGGGATATTTCAACGCCTGAGGAACCAGAGCTCTTCGAGGCGCGCGTGAGCGCCGATGCGTTTTGCTGGTCGATGGTTAGGTCCTTGGTGGGGTGCTGCCTGCGTGTAGGGGAGGGGCGCCGCGATGCCGACTTCGCCGCAGCGCTGCTCCACGAGACCAAACGCTCCTCCAGCATCCCCGTGGCTCCGGCGAAAGGGCTTTCTCTGGTGGCCGTAGATTACCCGGCGGCGGATCAGATGGCCGCCCGCGCCGAGGCTACTCGGGAACGGCGCAGCGCCGACTAGCTTTCCAGGTGGCGGTGGGAGCCCACCTGGGATAGCCTGTGTGCTGGGTGTACACAGACTTTTCGGGGGAAAATCATGGCACGTCCGCTGCCTACTACTAAGGCCCAAGTTTCGGGGCATAAATTTCTGCGCCGCCGCGTCGAGCACGGGCTCGTATTGGGCGATATCAGGATGATTCATGATCCTTTGGCAAGGCGGCGCAAGGCCCTGCTTTTCGGCGGAGTGGGCATAGCCTTCCTCGCGGTGGGCTCTGGCATGCTCGCATGGCTGCAACCGAGCCCGCAACCGGGCGATGCGCCCATAGTGCGCTCGGAGCAGGGCCAGCTATTTGTGGATGTCAATGATACCTACCACCCAGTCTTTAACCTGGCGTCTGCGCGCATTATCGCTGGTCAGGCTGCCGAGGCTCAGGCGATAGGGGATGAACACCTGCACGACGCGCTTCTGGGGTCCCGGTAGGGATCGCGGATGCCCCGGGGTACCTTGCGGCTGCCAGCGAGACTCCGCAGCAGCGCTGGGCGGCCTGTTTGGCAGGTAAAGAGGAGTCCTCAGGGGCGGAAAACCCGACTAGCATCGGCGGCCACCAGGTTGCTGCACAAGAGGTCATCGTGCTTGCCGAGCCCGACCAGGAAGGCCTGGGGCCGGAGCGCGCCGCATTGGTGGAGACCGAAGGCACGCAGTGGCTTATTACTCAGGACGGCCGGGTGGCGTTGCCTGATCCCTCTAGCACCCAGGGGCGTGTGGTGCGTCGCGCGATTGGTGTGGACGACGGCACCCACGCCTGGCCCATGCCGCCTGAGCTGCTCAATGCTTTTGCGGAGTTGCCTCCGCTGAATTTTCCGGCGCAGCCGCCGGAGGTCGTAGACACAGGCCAGGGCCTATGGGCGCGCACACCCGATGGCGTCGCCGAGCTTACGCCCACGCAGGCGCAGATGCTTATTGGATTAGGCGCCAAGACGGCGACATCCACGGCCCAGGAGATTGCTGCGCTTGCCGACGTCCCCTTAAACCTCAACCTTCCCTCCACCACTTTCCGCTTTGTGAGCCCAGACGATGGTTGGATGTGTGCGAGTAATGAGGGCGGCGGGGAAGTGGTACCTGCCCAAGCGGGTACCGTAGCCTTGGCTGGTGAGACGGTGGCGCAGCGCTTTGGTGGTCTCAACGGCGGAGGCGTAGGAGTAGATAGCGGTCATGGCTACCACGTGGTTGCACCGACGGGTCAGCGGCACGAGGTCAAGGATAAAGAGACCTTAGAGGCGCTGGGCACTGGTGTAGGCGCGCGGGTGCCCTGGGAGATTCTGCGTTTGCTGCCGGAAGGCTCGGCGCTTAGCCGGGAGCAGGCGCTGCAGGTCAGCTCTTAGACCACAGCCCGCGCCACGTTGCCCACGCGGCTAGCGCCAACGCCAACCCGCCGAGTACCCATGCACTGTGCATAGGTGCGCGTGATGTGCTCTTTTCGGCGGGGCGGATAGCCATTGCTCGGGTATCTCCGAGCGTGGATGATTCCACGTGGGTGAGCACCGTGAGCGGGTCGACGAATCCGTGTCCCGGCTCCGCGGCGTCTTCTAAGCGTTTACGCAGGGCGGCCGGGCTGTCATCGGGGAAACGCTGCGCCAGTAGGGCCGCCGTGCCGCTGACTACCGGCGCGGCAAAGGAGGTGCCGTGAAATTGTGACGTGCCGCCCGTACCCTCTTTGCCGTCGGCCCATCCGCCGGCGGGATTGAGCGCGAGTGGTACAAATCCTTGCGCGGCCAGTTGTGGGCCATCCGCCGAAGTCAGAGAGTAGTCAGCGAGCTCGTGCGAATCCGCTTGGGCGCTTACTGAGAGCACTGTGGGCGAATCCGCTGGAAATACTCGGTCACCCATCTCGCAGCTACCGGAAGAAGCGTTGCCGGATGCGGCAATTACCACGGATCCAGATTCTTCCGCATGTGCTAAAGCACCGTCCAACCGGGAAGTATCCACCTGGGCGGCCACATCCGGCGGGACGCAAGAAACAACGGAGATATTGATGATGCGGGCGCCGGCATCGGCGGCGTCATCAATCGCTTGGGCCAAGGTATCTAGCGAGCCGGTGGTATTGTCTTCTCGCTCTTGGCGATAATGCGCGCTGGTTTGGCGCACAGCGTAGATTTCCGCCCGTGGCGCGATACCGATATCGTGGCCGGCGATGATACCGGCTACGACGGTGCCGTGCAGGTCGCAGTCGCGGTGCGGCTCCGGTTCCTCCGGCGCGATAAGGTCCGCGCCACCGCTGAGGTGCCGCAGCTGATCGTGGGTAGCCACGCCGGTATCGATAACGGCAACCTTTACGCCCTCCCCGGTGGCAAAGGAGTGCAGACGGGCGCGGTAGTTGAGCTGATCCTCGCTAGGTTGGGGCGAAAGCGGTGAGGAATGCGCGATTGCGCATTCGCGGTCCGGTTCACGCGCGGTCGCATCGGGAGCGGTTACTAATGCCGCAGCACCTAAGGTAACGGGAAGTATTGCCACAGCTACGCAAGCAAGAAGCGCCGGGCTTATCCACAATGTAGTAGGTAGACTGCGCATCATCCGATACCCCTGATGAGCATGAAAACGCCGGTTAGGTGGGCGGCGAGTGGCAAGCTGGCGGCAATAGCTAGGGACTCGATGCGCTCAAACCAAGCGATGGTGGTGGGCTCTAGCCCCGCCACCTTGGACGCCCACAGCGGGGCGCTAATCATAGCGATGAGAACGAGACTGGAAATCAAGGCCGGTGCCCAAGCATGTGCAAGCCCGGAATCTACTATCGCGTGGGTGGCACAGAGACAAGTAGCCAGGCACGCGGCAATTGCCAAAACCATGAGTGCCCAACTGGCTAGCGCACGACCGTGCCGGGAGGCGTGCATCATTACGGCACCCGCGGAAGTAACACAGAGTGCTTGGACGAAGCCCGCGCCGGAGCCCTCTGTTCCAAAAAGCACCGAAATGTACTCGGTGAGAGAATCAGGCGCGCCATGGGTCGGTGATAGAGCCGGACCACTGCCTGTAAACGAGAGAGCGATGAGCGCCGGAATAAGACAGAGTGACAGGCCGCAGCACATTCCCTCGTAGGCGCTGCTGGCGCGGCACGCGCGGCTATCGACATCCGGCTGGCTAGCATCGGATACCGCAAGATCTTGGCCGGCCGTGGGCAGCTGCGGAACCTCGAGGCCAGCAGTAGCAATGCTCAATGCAGGGGCAGTGGCCAGCATAATAATGCCGGCGATGATGACACAGGCAGCGGCCGCCGTACCGTGGCTGGCGTGTAGCCCTGCCCTTGGTCCGGGCAGCAGATACCCCAATGCCGCGATGAAGATGAGAGCCGAGACAGTGAGTGCCGCAGAGCTGGTGCGAACCGTGCTTAACCCGGTGACGTGGCAAGCAAGTAGCACGATGAGCAGGGTGAAACAGGCGGTAAATGCGGCAAACGGCGCCTCATCCAGCGAGGGCGAAATTATCACCCAGCCGCACGCCATGCTGGCCACCAAGCTAAGGTGCACCAGCGACAGGACACGGATCCACAGGGCGAGCAAAAGCGCTCCTGCGGCCAGCGCCGCCCACGCCGTAAGGGGAAGGGTGCTAACCCAGAGCAAAGCGAAGGCGGCAAGTAGCCCTCCCCACGCCCAAACAACAGGAAGGGCAGCGGTAGTATCCTCCTCGGCCGCGGCGGCAAGCGATTCTGCTGCATCTCGAATCACCGGCGCAGGGCGGCGCTCGCGCGGACTAATAACCAGGATGGCGCCTTCGGTAAGTGGAGTGGCGGCCAGCGGGGCGGTGAGATCGATAGCGCGGCCAGAAACAGTACTGGCGCGCCAGGGCTCGGAAATCGTGGGCGCATCCACTAAGTCCGTGATTTCAGCCAAAAGCTCGCCCACGCTGGAACTCAACGGTAGTGCCACGTCCGCCTCTTTGTGGAATGTACCGGCGTGAATGCGGATGGTAAGGCGCAGGTGGTGCGCTGTAGCAGTAGTCATTATTCCCCCGAAAGTCAATGGATTGTGGGCGTCCCCCTTGCCCAATGCCACATATTGTGGCTTACTAGTGGCGACGTGTCCACCGCAGCGCGGGGAATCTTGGCAGGGGGCTAAGGGCGCTGGCGCGTGGCTCGGGGGAGGTTACCTAAGCATGCTTGGGATCGGGGATACCCGTGTAATTGAGCCGTTGACCATGCCATTGCGGGATGCTGCACCGCCGCTGCCTGCCGGGAGCATTGAGGCCGAGGAGGTCCCAGAGGCAGTACGCCCACAACCGGTACCGCTGGTGCGGCTGCTTCTTCCGGTGGTGATGATTGCGGCGATGCTTGGCATGGTCGCCCTTATGGTGCTTGGTGCGGGAGATTCCCGGCAGATAAGCCCGATGGCCTTGATGTTTCCGCTGATGATGCTGGCGAGCATGGCCATGATGTTTGGGCCCAATAACAGCGGGCAGGATCCTGATGAAACCCGACGCACCTACCTGCGCCACATCAAAGCCTTACGGGAAAAGGCCCTATGCAACGCTTCTGCGCAGCGCGCACATGAGAACTATCGCCACCCCGCACCGGAAGAGCTAAGTGCACTGATAGGCTCGCGTCGCATGTGGGAGCGCGGCCCCGATGACTCAGACGCCCTCGAGGTACGCGTAGGAACTGGGCCTACCACGCTGTGCACTCCCATCAACGTGCCGGATTCTGGAGCCACCGAGGACTTAGACCCAGTGTGCGCAGTGAGCATGCGCCAGACCATCAAAGCGGTGGGTACCGTGCCCGATATGCCGGTGGTTATTCAATTGCAGGCTTTTCGCTTTCTTTCTGTTTCCGGTACGGCGTCGACGCGAGGTGAAGAGCCTGCGGATCCCGCCCGCGATATGGTGCGCGCTATGGTCCTCCAGATGGCATTGGCGCATGGCCCAGAAGCTTGCGGCATTGAAGCTCGTGGTGGGCAGTGGGAATGGCTAAAGTGGCTGCCCCACGCTCGCACGCCGGAGAAGGCACGCTTTCGCATTCTCATTGTCGACGGCGTGCTGACAACGGGAACCGAGGATTTTTTCCACGATGATTCCTACACCACCATCATCGAGGTCGCAGGGGCGCCGTCTTCGGCGCTGGGGGTACGTGCCGAGCACGAAGGCCTAAGCCTGGTGGCAGGGGACCACTTGCAGGTAGTCACCGCAGCCGGGGTGGAAGAACTAGGGGCTCCCGATGGAATGAGCGTGGCCGCTGCGACATTGCTTGCGCGCAGCATGGCTTCCTTTCGCCGGCCCGATAGCACCTCTGGCCGCCATGGAAGTGACCTCATGGGCCTTTTAGGCTATCGCGATGTGGAGGAGCTAGCGGCCAGCGGCATGTGGCATGGCCGAGAAGGCTCGGCGCGCCTCATGGTGCCCATCGGCATCGATACGGTCGGCCAACCCGTCACGGTGGATCTTAAGGAATCTGCGCACGGCGGCATGGGCCCGCATGGCTTGTGCATTGGGGCTACCGGCAGCGGCAAGTCAGAGCTCCTACGCACCCTCGTCACCGCGCTTGCGGCTACCCATAGCCCGGACGAGCTGAACCTCGTACTGGTGGATTTTAAAGGCGGTGCTACTTTCTTAGGATGTGACCACCTGCCGCATACCTCTGCGGTGATTACTAACTTGGAAGAGGAATCTACGCTGGTAGAGCGCATGTACGATGCCATCTCCGGCGAGATGAACCGCCGCCAGGAGTTGTTGCGCACCGCCGGAAACTTCGCCAACGTCAGCGAGTACAACGCCTCCGCCGCCGCAGTACGCGAGCACGGGCCACTGCCCGCCTTGGTCATTGTTGTTGACGAGTTCTCGGAGCTTTTGGGCCAGCACCCTGATTTTGCGGAACTTTTCGTTGCCGTTGGCCGCTTGGGGCGCAGTCTCCACGTGCACCTGCTTTTAGCCTCTCAAAGACTTGAAGAAGGCCGGTTGCGGGGGCTGGATTCCCACCTGTCCTACCGAATCGGGCTAAAAACCTTCTCTTCGGCGGAATCCCGTCAAGTATTGGGCGTGACCGATGCCTACCATTTGCCCGGCCAACCCGGCGCGGGCTACCTCAAGTCTGATGCCGAGGCGTTGATTCGTTTCCAAGCCTCCTATGTTTCTGGGCCCGTGCCGCGCCGGGCGATAGCTGAAGCTCATGGGGACGGACCCGCCGCAGCCCGCGGCCGCGTGCAGTTCTTTCGAGGTTGGGCAGAGGAGGAAGAAAGCACTAGCCCTGTGGTTGTTCTCGATGACACCACCACTGTGCTTAGCGAGGTCGTGCGTGCCGCGGCAGAAGAAGCCCGATTGCGTGATCAATCGGCGCACCGTATCTGGCTGCCGCCGCTACCACCGGTCATTGAGCTATCTGCATTACCCGGACTGTCTAGCGGAGCGGACGTGGGCGCCTCGTCGTTTGTTGCAGGTAACGGGACGCTGCTGGCTCCCGTCGGCATTATCGATAGGCCGTATTATCAACGTCAAGATGAACTGATAATTGATTTCCACCAGCACGGCGGGCACATGGCCCTATGCGGCGGCCCGCAGTCAGGAAAATCAAGTGCGCTGCGCACCATCGTCTCGGCTCTGGCGCTACGGCATAGCCCCAAGGCGGCACGCTTCTACGTCATCGATTTGGGTGGCGGTCAGCTAGCGTCTTTGGAGAGACTTCCCCACGTTGCCGGAGTTGCTGGGCGAGATGAAGGGGAAAAGGTGCGGCGAATCGTGGACGAAGTAGCCGGCTTTATTCGCCGCCCGGAACAGTGCGCAACCTTCCTCGTTATCGATGGCTGGCACCACATTGGCACCTCCAATGCAGAGTTTGAAGACATAGCGGAGAAAGTTACAGAGATCGTCGCCGATGGCGCCTCTGCCCACGTACATGTCATCATTGCCACCTCGCGGTGGACCACGATGCGCCCCGCCATTCGCGATCTCATAGCCAACCGACTTGAGCTGCGTCTTGGTGAGTCCTTGGATTCGCTAATTGACCGCAAGTTGCAGCAGAAGCTACCCAGCGCGCCGGGCCGCGGGCTTACCTTGGCCGGAGAGAATTTGCTTTTGGCTCGCACATCAAACCAGGACATCGCCCACATTTGCCGCGTTCATGCCGCAGCCGATCCAGTTCCGCAACTCAAGATGCTGCCCGCGGTACTCACCCCGTCTGCCCTTGCTACTCAAGGGAACGTTCCCGACGGCGAGATCGCCTGGGGTATCGGCGGACGGGATCTCGATCCGCTGACGTGGAATCCATCGCGCGAGCCGCATCTAGTGGCCATAGGAGCGCAGGGTTGCGGCAAGTCCACCTTCTTGGCGCAGATAATGCGCGGCATCAGCGCCTTCGCGCGGGAAGACGCTCGCCTTGTGGTCATCGACCAGCGGCGGGCTCACTTAGGAACCTTGAACCAAGACATGGTTGCCGCTTATGCCGCAACGCAGACAAGTGCACAAGAGACCATTCTCGATACTGTCCGGACACTGGAATCCCGCCTGCCGGGCCCGGATATTACCCCAGCGCAGCTCGCCGCACGAGACTGGTGGGAGGGCCCAGATATCTACTTAGTCATCGACGATGCGGACCTGCTGAGCGATATTGCCCTTTCACCGCTCCTGGAGCTACTCCCGCACGCCCGCGACATTGGCTTGCATCTCATCGTCGCTCGCAAGTCTGGTGGCATTGGCCGCGCCCTTTTCGGCCAATTCTTCTCTGCAGTGCGCGATCTTCAACCAGCGTTGCTGCTTTTCGACGCCGACCGGGACGAAGGCACCATCTTTGGCCTTAAACCCAGCCAACAACCACCCGGTCGCGGTCAGTGGAGCATCCGCGGTGAAAACCTTGGTGTCGCCCAAGTGGTGTACCCAGAAGGAGAGAAGTAAATGACCACCAACCTCAGCGCGAATTCGCACACCGACGCCCCAATCACTGACGGTGGGGAGACTAACGCCGTACCAATTACCGTCACGATCCTGGACGCGGTCACCATTTTTGAAGGGCCTGATTCGGTATACCGCTACGACCTGCCGGGTACCGGCATCGTGGAAGGTTGGGCTTTGGGCCAGGTCATGGATCAGATTTCAAAGTTGGCCGGACCGTCCTGGCCCGACGTGGAAGCTTGCGTGGTGGCAGACTCGTCCGGCACGGACATTGCGCAGGAAGCCACCACCATCGTCAGCCGGCAATTGGAAGTCACCGGGGTGCGGCTCATTGACCCAGAACCAGCTATCTCCTCGTTAGCTACGTCAACCTCATTTGGAACCCCTACTCATCCGGCTACGGAGATTGCGGAACCAGCTTCTCCCACCAGAGTGATGGAAGCGCCAGCCTATGATGAGCCAGTAACACCAAGCTGGTCCGACCGGCTGCGCGGTTGGCTCGGGGCTATTGATATCTTCCACCTCGCAATTGCAGTGGTCAGTATTGCCGTTGCCGGAGCTTCCTGGTGGGCTATCGGCGCACGAGATTCAGCAGACAGTGATGCCGCCTCAGGTGATTCCCGCCCACAACCACGCGCTGCAGAGCCGAGCCGCGATACCGCGGTGGAATCCGTACCCAACTCGCCAGAGTCTGGTGCCACGGGTGCTGCAGAACCGGGTGGTGATGAATTACATCCGGGAGAAAAGCGCTTAGATATTGAGGGAATGTCTGTGGTCGTTCCCACCGGGTTTCATACCAAGGTAGAAGATGGGTTGGTTACCGCCACCGGGGAGGATCCGAACCTGCGTATCCTATTGGCGGCGGATGAAATGTTTAACGTTCCGGCGGATGCACTTTTTAAAGAAATCCGCGCGCAGGTCGACGAAGACCCGGCGCTACGCGATGCTACCGATAAGGCCGGGCGCCTGAGCTATACCGAAGACCCAGGGGACGGCTCTTTGGTGGAGTGGACTACCTGGGAAGACCGTGGGCATCAGATGTCTGTGGGGTGCCATACCCGCCACAATTCCAATGCTGTCCAAAAGGCAGCCTGCCGCATGGCTACGGAAAGCCTGGTCAAAAAATAGTCTTAAAAACTTTGTCCCAGACGGGAACCGTTTGGCAGAAAGTTCAGTCCAATAAAGGTGAGAAAGCACAGATGCTTTTTCGGGGGAATATACACAATCTCATCCGCCCTAAGGAGGGCGCACTCTTATGTCTCAGACTTTCAAGACACAAGCCGATGTCATGGTTGCCACCGCCGGCAAAGTCGATAACACCAATGATGAAGTCCAAGGCGAGCTCACCCGCCTGCAGGGAGTCGTCGACTCTGTGCGCGGAAGCTGGGTAGGCCAAGCCCAGGTCTCCTTCGATGACCTGATGCAGCGTTACAACACCTCTGCACAACAGCTGCGCGAGGCATTGGCCTCTATCTCTGACAATATCCGCAGCAACGCCCACAACTTCGACAACGTGGAAGCAGAAAACGCCCAGGCATTCTCCAATGTTGGTGGCGGCCTCGCCCTCTAAACCGCACTGCACAGTTCTCTAGTCCACTGACCAAAACCTATAGATTCACAGAAGGGAATCCACCACCACATGTCCGAGATCAAGTACGAATTCGGTGCCATTTCTTCCGCCGCAGCTGATATCAACGCCACCTCAGGTCGCATCAACAGCACCTTGGCAGACCTGAAGGCGCGGCTGCAGCCGATGGTGAGCACTTGGGAGGGCGAGTCCGCAGTGGCTTATAACCAGGCACAGGCCAAGTGGGACAAGGCATCTCAGGAACTCAATACCGTGCTCGCGACCATCTCCAAGACCGTCTCCCAGGGCAATGATGCAATGAGTGACGTTAATCGTCGCGCCGCCGCAAGCTGGGGTTAAATCCGCGCCCCGCCTGCACTATTTCAGGCTGTCTTGGCCGAGCCTGCGGTGCCACTGACCACACCCGAGTGGCAGGAGGCGGACGCAGCCGCAGTCTTGGCAAAAGATTGCAGCGTGAGCACTTTTTGACCAATACCTCTTTTCCTCTCTTCCACCTTTTCAAGTCGTACCTTTCTAGTCCACACCCACGAGCCGGTACCTTCCGTTTGAGCCGCGGAAGGTACCGGTTTCGGCGTTTTGGTTTTCGAGCAGGTGAGCAAGTAGGGTAGGAGACCTATGTGTTCGCTCGTCGGCTAGCAGCTGGCGAAGCGCTCCCTGCAGGTCTCCACCGGCCGCTGTACGGGAGTGGATGGATGCTTAGCGCTGGCCGGCAGTTCCGAGACAGACTTTCAAGGAGTCAAATTGTCTACTTTCCACCCAAAGAGCGGTGACATCACCCGCAAGTGGTACGTCATCGACGCTACTGATGTGGTGCTGGGCAAGCTCGCTTCCACCGTTGCAGACCTGCTGCGCGGCAAGCACAAGCCACAGTTCGCACCGAACGTTGACGCTGGTGACCACGTCATCATCCTCAACGCTGACAAGATCCACGTTTCTTCCGTTAAGCGCGGCCGCGAGATGCGCTACCGTCACTCCGGCTACCCGGGCGGCCTGAAGTCCATGACCCTGGGTCAGTCTTTGGACGCCAACCCGGTTCGCGTTATCGAAGAAGCCGTTGCCGGCATGATGCCGCACAACAAGCTCTCCCGCGCTTCCATCAAGAAGCTGCACGTCTTCGCAGGCGAAGAGCACCCGTACGCCGGCCAGAAGCCGGAAACCTTCGAGTTTAAGCAGGTGGCACAGTAATGTCTGAGCAGAACATCGACAACAACGTAGCCGACGCTGCTGACATCGCTGCAGCAAGCGCCGCTACCGAAGAGTTCACCAACACCATCGGTGATTCCATCGCACCGGCCGAGACCGAAGAGGTTGAGGCTGCCGCTCCGGTACACGAGGGCCCGATCCAGACCGTCGGACGCCGTAAGCGCGCCGTCGCTCGTGTTCGCCTCGTTGCTGGCTCCGGCCAGATCGTGGTTAACGGCCGCGAGTTCGGCGAGTACTTCCCGAACAAGCTGCACCAGCAGGACATCCTGTTGCCGCTTACCCTGCTGGAGCGCGAGAACCAGTTCGACCTCAAGGTCACCGTCAACGGCGGCGGCCCAACCGGTCAGGCTGGCGCCCTGCGTCTGGCTATCGCTCGTGCACTGAACATCTACAACCCAGGTGACCGCACCGCCCTCAAGAAGGCTGGTCTGCTCACCCGTGATGCTCGTGCAGTTGAGCGTAAGAAGGCTGGTCTGCACAAGGCACGTCGCGCACCGCAGTACTCCAAGCGTTAATCTCGCTTCTACTGCGCGCGCAAACGCCGAGAATGCCGCTGCTTCCCTTTTGGAGGAGGCGGCTTTCGTCGTTTTATGGAAGCGCGGGTGGAAGGAATATTGCTCAACCTGTCGATAAACCAAAAGCTTGATTTCGCCTAAACTGCCCCAACATGCAATCGCTGGGCACAGGCATGCATAATTGACTGCATGACTCGACTTTTTGGAACCGATGGCGTTCGCGGCCTCGCGAACAAGAAGCTGACTCCGATTCTGGCCTTGCAACTAGGCCAGGCCGCTGCGGAGGTATTCACCGCCCAGCGGGAATCCTATGAGCGTCGGCCGTTGGCCATTATTGGTCGCGACCCGCGCGTTTCCGGCGAGATGCTGGATGCGGCGATTGCCTCCGGTTTGGCCTCCCGCGGCGTTGACGTGGTGCGCGTGGGCGTGTTGCCGACCCCGGCGATTGCCTACCTGACGGATGATTATGGCGCGGATCTCGGCGTAATGATTTCTGCCTCCCACAACCCTATGCCGGATAACGGCATTAAGTTCTTCTCCGCCGGCGGCAAGAAGCTACCGGACGAAATAGAAGACAAGATTCAGGCCACTATGGAAAACCTCACTGAAGACGGCCCGACTGGCACCAAGTTGGGGCGCATCATTTCGGAGGCGCCAGACGGACGCGAGCGCTACCTCAACCATTTAAAGGAAGTGGTCTCCACGGATTTGAGCGGCATCAAGGTGGTCGTAGATACCGCCAATGGTGCGGCCTCCAAGGTTGCTCCCATCGCCTATGAGGCGGCCGGGGCTGAGGTTATTGCTATCCACAATGAGCCGAACGCCTTTAATATCAATGAGGACTGCGGTTCGACGCATATTGAAAAGGCACAGGCGGCCGTCGTCGAGCATGGCGCCGATTTGGGCCTGGCCCACGATGGTGACGCCGACCGTTGCTTGGCTGTGGACGCCGAGGGCAATGTGATTGACGGCGACCAGATTATGGCGCTGTTGGCCGTGGGCATGAAGGATGATAATGACCTGCGCTATAACACCTTGGTAGCAACCGTGATGTCCAACCTAGGCCTGAAGCTGGCGATGCAGGAACAAGGCATCGAGGTGCGTCACACCGCAGTAGGCGACCGCTATGTTCTAGAAGAGCTCAACCGCGGCGATTTCTCCTTGGGCGGCGAGCAGTCCGGCCACGTGGTGTTGACGGATGATTGCACGACCGGCGACGGCACCCTTACCGGCCTGTCTATCATGGCGCGCATGGCCAAGTCCGGGAAGTCCCTAAAGGAATTAGCATCGGTAATGACCGTGCTACCGCAGGTGCTCATCAACGTGCCGGTTTCTGATAAGGGCGTCATCATGGATGCCCCCGAAGTACAAGAAGCCATCGCTCAGGCCGAGGAAGAACTCGGCGAGACCGGCCGCGTCCTGCTGCGACCTTCCGGCACCGAGGAAGTTTTCCGCGTCATGGTAGAGGCTGCGGACAAGGAGCAGGCCCGCAAGGTTGCAGGGAGGCTTTCCGCCATCGTTTCTTCGGTCTAGAGTCACCGCTTAGTGTGGAAGATTTTTATAATCCGAGGGAACCATTTGGCGCAATCCCCAGTCCAATGAAGGTGAGAACTTTTACCGCATATGGATTTGGGGGAATACACAAGTGTCTGAGGTTTTTCTTCGCCCCTTGGAGGCGATGTCCGCACTACGGCAGGTCGTAGCCGATAACGACGAGCAACGCGATGCCCACCGGGCCGAGGTACCGGATTTTCCGGTGGCCGCGGCTGGACGCAATTTTGGCGGCCACGGTGAGCGCATTCGTGATGTCTTGGCGCGCATCCATGAGCGCGGCGGGCAGAGGTTGGATAATTTATCCGCCACCGCCCACGCCGCTCATGAACAGGTGCGCGCCTTAGCCGTTTTTGATGAGTCCTTTGGCAGCTCCTTTGCACGCGGTAGGGAGGCTGGCAGCAAGTGAGTACGCTGACAAAATCCCTGTTGGGGGACTACTCTAACGCTATTTCTCAATTCCAATTCGCCTGCCTGGGCAGCTACTCGGGCCCCAGCATGCCGATGAATCTACTAGGAGAGTTAGTCGGTGCGGTTGATGGCATTGCGCCCGAAAATTTGGTGAAAAATACCGTTGCGGCCGTGGGCGGCAATCGCCCGAAGGGAGGCGGTGCTGGACTAGCGGGCTATTTGCAGCAGGATGATTCCGAGGTTGCTCAGGGCGCCATGCGTGAGCACCTGTGCGGCGTGCAGGAAGACTTCGACATTGACCGCCAAGATGCCGCACATCTGACTAGCTCGGCGGAGCAGTGCTCAGGCGCTATTGCTGACGTCGTTGATGTCTCTGACACGGCCCTTACCGAGCTCGTCTCTGCGGTCATCCCACTGTTAAATATTTTGTCCATGGTCGCCACCAAACACCCTTTAGCCAGGTTCATCATCCCGATTCTTTCCACGATCGGGGGGCAAATTATTGAGGAGACAAATCACAATATCGCCAGCACCTGCCGCGACCGCGATGATGCGATCGAATCCTGTTATAGCGAGTTCGAATCGCGCTGTGAGTGCGTCTGTGAGCGCCCATTGCCAGAAGAATCTCCGAAGCCGGCGAAGCCTACAGATGATGCCTGCCCCGCACCAGTAGAAAAGTGCCCGGATACCCCAGCTCCCACCAAGCCGATGCCGAAGGAAGAGTGCCCGCCTCCGCAGTCCACCGAGCCTGCCCAAGTGGAGTGCCCACCAGAGTCCAAGCCCATGCCAGAGCCTGACTCCAAGCCGGAATCACACCATGCCACTTCCAAGCCGCCACAACCGACGCCTCTTTCACTAACGCCTACTCCACCTGAGGCATGCCCTGCACCGGAGCCTGCAGCCGAGACGGAAATGCACACGGAGACCTCATCAGAGCATGGTGCTGGGTGCCACTGCTGTGAGTGCACCGAGCAGTCAAACACCGAGCGGACAGTACAGCCGGAGTGCGAAGTAGGGACCACTAAGCCAGCACAGGCGGAGATCATTCCGCCGCAGGAGCCGCCAGAACAGCCGGAGCGGGTAGAAGAGCCATGTCCCGAGCCAGAAGCTAATCCAGAGCCGAAGCTCAAGCCAGAAATGGATACCGAACCCGCTTCTGAACCGGGCACAAGCGAGGAACCTCTGTGCCCAGACAATACCGCGGAGAGTACTGAAGAATGCGTGGATAAGAGCCAAGCCAGCTCAGGAGGCTGTGAGATCGAATCCTCCTGTAGCGGTAGCCTCGGCCTGGTCGGAGCCGGAATCGCATTGGTGGGCGTGGGCCTCATTGTGGAAGGCGCTGCACAGTGCTTGGAGAACATGTCCGAACTGGATTGTCCGGTGCAAGAACCCGAACCCGAGACTGTAGATGAGCCGGAGCCTGATCCCTGCCCTGAGCCTAAGCCAGAGCCCGAACCGGAGCCTTGCCCTGAACCTGAACCGACTGGTGATGACGGAGTCATAACACCGCCCCCAGAGCTGTCTCAGGTAGAGGAGCCAACGCCGCCACCGGAAAAGGTGGCGCACCTCCAAGCCGCCGGTCCAGCGGAGGCCCCGGCACCGGCTTCTGAGCCAGCACCTGAGCAGGGCCCAGCACCGAGCCAGGCACCGGACCCAGCACCTGTACCGGATCCAGCGCCAGCGCCACAGCAGGAGGCGGCACCCGCGCCAGAAGAACCATCCATTAAGGCACGAAAGGCAGGGCAGTGGTAATGAATAATGATTTCGCAGAGTTTGCGCAGGGCTTTCGAGAAAGGACGGCTAAACGCTTGCTGGAATTTGAAAAAACGCTGGCGAAAGCGCAAGACGAGCTTGAAAAATCCGCGGATAAGGCCATGCAGGAGGCACGGAGGGAGAAGGGGCAAGTGGGGCGTCGACAAGCAGCGGCGCCCAGGCCCCGATATGGCGCTGCCCCGGCGCGTTCACGAAACGCGTCGGGGCAGGTGCAATCAGTGCTGCGGCGGGGCTAAAGCCTTAGGCGTCGCGGGTTACGCCGGCGCGCTCGGCCAGGTCTTCGCCTACCAGGCTTTCTACCTTCTTCGCGCTTGCCTCTGGATCTGCAAAGGCGGCGTAGGTGGAATCATCATTTAGGGTGGCCAGCAGGAAGCCGGTGAGCAAACCGCGGGTGATTTCGGTAGGGCCGGACTGGAAAGCAGCCGTTCCGATGGCCAACTTGCGCAGGCGATCCTCGGTAAAACCAGCCTGGCTACCCTTGTCGATGGCGCGGAAGCACACCGGGCCACGCCAGTTATAGGCCAGCTTGGCGGGGTTGCCAGCATTGAAGATGTCTTCTTGGCCGGAACCGATGACTAGGCCCGGGGTGTCAATGCGGCGGGCAGCCTGCACCGCAGAGGGGGAGGTGACCGAGGGGTAAATAGCGGCGACGGCGGCGACTTTCTTATTGTCCAAGGCCCCAAGCACGGCGGTGCCACCGCCCATGCCGTGGCCAATCATGCCGAGCTTGCCCGGGGAGACCGTAATGTTTCCGGAGCCTAGCTTTACCCCGGCGGCAATCTGCAACGCGGATTCCATATCCGCAGCTAGGTTGCGGTGGTCGGGGAAGGGGCCGGTCTCAGAATCGGGGGCTACCACGACGATGCCCCAGCTAGCCAGGTGGCGCAGGGTGGCGTGGTAATCCTTAATTTTGTGCATCCAGTCATGGCCAAAAGCCACCGCGGGCAGGCTCTGGCCCTCCGCGGGGGTATAAACCTTGCCGGTGATTCCGGCATAGTCAAGGTCGCCAACCAAAACTCGGTTGCGGCCACGCTTCGACAACGTTGCTAGATGTTTTTTCAAATTCGCAGACACGCATTCCAGGATAGATGAAGATCACCCGCTAGGCGGGAAAGGGTGCGGGTTTATCTGAGAAAAATCTACGCAGTATCCGGCCGAGGAGCGGGTGTGGCGGCGAGCTTTCCTAAGCCCCTCCTAACTTGCGACGCTAAGCGCAGGGGAGTGCAATGTGTGAACAACTACGTACTCTTTTTCTGGGAAGGCAGGCTGCGGTACATGACTACCGGCGTCGTTGATGTGCAAGAACTTTCTACTCGCTATGGGATGGAGGTAAAGACCGAAGTCATTGACCGCGTGGCACATGCCTCCGATGCCTCGCACTACCTGTACACCCCCAAGGCAGTCATCGAGGCTCGCTCCGCCGAGCATGTGGCGGCCATCTTCCGTGCGGGCCGGCAGCAGAATGTTCCGGTAACTCTGCGCTCCGGTGGCACCTCTCTGGCAGGTCAGGCTTCCGGCGATGGATACCTGGTGGATGTGCGCAAGCACTTCCGCGGTATAGAAGTTCTTGATGAGGGCAAGCGCGTGTGCGTCCAGCCCGGCGCGACGGTGCGTCAGGTCAACGCCCGCCTAGGCCTGCGCAACCGCAAACTGGGGCCGGATCCGGCCAGCGAGTCTGCCTGCACCATCGGCGGCGTGGTGGCTAATAACTCCTCCGGCATGGCCTGCGGCACTGAGCTCAATACGTATAACACTCTGGAATCGCTGACCTTTGTGCTGCCTACCGGCACCGTAATTAACACCGCCGATCCGGATGCAGACCGGCAGTTCCAGGAGCAGGAACCGGAGCTGGTGGACACGCTTATCCGCCTGCAGCGCCGTGTGCGCGATAACCAGGAATCCGTGGATATTATCCGCCGTCACTTCCAGCTGAAAAACACGATGGGCTATGGTCTCAATTCCTTCCTCGACTTTGATAGCCCGGTCAAGCTTTTTGAGCACCTGCTTATCGGTTCGGAAGGAACCCTGGCCTTCATTGCGGAAGCGGTTTTCCGCACGGTGCCGATTTCTAAGCTGACCACCACCACGGTGGCCGTATTTGATGATCTCAGCGCTGCCACCAAGTCCCTGCCGGCACTTTTGGAGACCGGAGCGGCCACCCTGGAGCTGATGAACTCTGCCTCTATTCGCGTCGGTCAAGGCTTTGATAAGGTGCCGCAGGCCATTACCGGTTTCGATGTGGATAAGCAGGCCGCGTTGCTCATTGAGTATCACGCTGATGCCCAAGAGGAATTGCAGGAGAAAGAAAGCAAGGGATCGCAACTCTTGCGCGAATTGCCGCTGCAGTCCCCGGCAGCCTTCTCGGCTGATGCCACAACGCGCACTACCGCTTGGAATTTCCGCAAGGGTCTGTACGCCCAGGTAGCAGAGGCGCGCCCGTCTGGCACGACGGCCCTTTTGGAAGACATCGTCGTGCCCGTCGGCGATCTGGCAGATACTTGTTCTTCGCTGCAGGAACTCTTTGCCCGCTATGGATATGATGATGCCGTCATTTTCGGCCACGCCAAGGACGGCAATATCCACTTCCTGCTTACGGACCGCTTTGAAGGCGATGATGCCATCGGTCGCTATAACGGTTTCAACGAGGGCATGGTGGACTTGGTCCTCTCGGCCGAGGGCAATCTCAAGGCGGAACACGGCACCGGCCGCGCCATGGCGCCGTATGTGCGCCGCCAGTACGGCGATGAGCTCTATGAGGTAATGCAGGAACTCAAGCGGGCCTGCGATCCCACCAACACGATGAACCCCGGCGTCATCTTGGACGATGACCCCGATGCACACATCAAAAACATCAAGCTCAATCCCACCGTGGAAGAGGAAGTAGACCGCTGCGTGGAGTGCGGCTACTGCGAGCCGGTCTGCCCGTCGCGCGACCTCACGCTTACCCCACGCCAACGCATTGTGGTGCGCCGCGCCCGCAAGCGCGCGGAAGAAGCTGGCGATAGCCAACTCGTCGCTGAGCTAGATCGGGCCTACGAGTACATGGGCGTCGAGACCTGCGCCGTGGATTCGATGTGCCGCACTGCCTGCCCAGTAGGCATCGATACCGGCAAGTTCATCAAGCGCTTGCGCCGCGAGGAAGCCCAGCCAGCGCAGCAAAAGCTGTGGGGTGCTGCCGCCAAGAACTGGCAGGTAGTCAGCCAAGGCGCCGGGGTAGCGCTTACCGGCGCGCACCTATTGCCCACCGAGCTAGTCAAAAAGGTTACCGATGTGGGCCGCAGTCTCATCGGTGCCGATAATCTCCCGCAGTACCAGCCAGAGTTGGGCAAGGGCGGCAAGTCCCGCGGCCGCTTGGCCGGCCGCGTAGGTGATCGCTATGCCCAGACCACCGGAATCTATCTGCCCGCCTGCGTGAACACCATGTTCGGCCCGCAAGGCGGCGGCAAGGGTGCTACCGATTCCTTTGTGGCACTCTTGGAGCGCGCCGGGGTCGCGCTGGAGGTTCCGCAGGGCATCGACAAGCTTTGCTGTGGTACACCATGGTCTTCCAAGGGCATGCAGGCCGGCCACGATGCAATGGAGCAGCGCGTGCGCGATATCGTCATGGACGCTACTGATGGTGCGCGCCTGCCGGTTATCGTGGACGCCAGCAGCTGCACCGCTGGCTTTAAAGATATGTTGGAGTCGGTGGGTATCACCGTTATTGACGCCATTAGCTTTACGGCCGATACCTTGCTGCCGCAGCTGGAAGTAAAGAATCCAGTGGCTTCCGTGACTGTGCACCCTACCTGCTCTGCTTTCCAACTGGGCATGATGGATGATGTAGAAAAGGTGGCCCGCGCCGCCGCGGCCGAGGTACACATTCCCACCGAGTGGAATTGCTGTGGCTATGCCGGCGACCGCGGCATGCTTCACCCGGAGCTTACCGCTGCCGCCACCCGCGCCGAAGCGGCACAGGTCAGGGCAATCGGAGCGCAGTATCACGCCTCGACCAACCGCACTTGCGAGCTTGGTCTCACCCGAGCCACCGGCGAGGATTACCACCACATTTTGGAGCTTTTGGAACAGGCATCGCGCTAGTTTTCCCAGCACAGTAGCGGGTGGGGTGCCGTGCCTTGCTTGCCGACGCCCCGCCCGCCTAGAGCTTTGCCCCTTGTGCTGTAAAATCAGCAACCATGTGTGGAATTGTTGGATATATTGGTCACGCTGGTGGTGGCCGTGATTACTTCGCCCTCGACGTAGTTCTAGAAGGGCTGCGCCGTTTGGAATACCGCGGTTATGACTCCGCTGGCGTAGCAATGTACGCCGATGGAGATATCAGCTGGCGCAAGAAGGCCGGTAAGGTCGCTGCGCTGGATGCTGAGATTGCAGCCCGCCCGTTGCCTGACTCCGTGCTGGGTATCGGCCATACCCGCTGGGCTACCCATGGTGGCCCCACCGACCTGAATGCACACCCGCACGTGGTCGATGGCGGCAAGCTGGCAGTGGTACACAACGGCATCATCGAGAACTTTGCGGAGCTCAAGTCCGAGCTTTTGCACAAGGGCTATAACTTTGTTTCCGAGACCGATACCGAGGTCGCTGCCACCTTGCTGGGAGATGTCTTCCACAACGAGGCAGCCGGTGACCTGACCAAGGCTATGCAGCTAACCTGCGCTCGCCTGGAGGGCGCGTTTACCCTGCTAGCCATCCACGCCGAGCAGGCCGATCGCATTGTTGCCGCTCGCCGCGACTCCCCGCTGGTTATCGGCTTGGGCGAGGGCGAGAACTTCCTCGGCTCCGATGTATCCGGCTTTATTGATTACACCAAGTCTGCCGTGGAGATGGACAACGACCAGGTTGTGACCATCACCGCGGACGAAGTGGAAATTACCGATTATGAGGGCAACCCTGCACAGGGCAAGCCTTTTGAAATCAAGTGGGATGCCGCCGCTGCGGAAAAGGGCGGCTTTGATTCCTTCATGGAAAAGGAAATCCACGACCAGCCTTCCGCCGTGCGCGATACCCTGCTGGGCCGCTTCGATGAGCAAGGCCAACTGACCCTCGATGATCTGCGCATCGATGAGACCGTGCTGAAGTCCATCGACAAGATCATCGTCATTGCCTGCGGTACCGCCGCCTACGCCGGCCACGTGGCGCGCTACGCCATCGAGCACTGGTGCCGCATTCCTACCGAGGTCGAGCTCGCCCACGAGTTCCGCTACCGCGATCCGATCGTGAACGAGAAGACCCTCGTTGTTGCGCTGTCCCAGTCCGGCGAGACCATGGATACCTTGATGGCCGTGCGCCACGCCCGCCAGCAGGGCGCCAAGGTTATTGCCATCTGCAATACCCAGGGCTCGTCCATCCCGCGCGAATCCGACGCCGCGCTCTACACCCACGCCGGCCCGGAAATCGCCGTGGCCTCCACCAAGGCCTTCCTCGCGCAGATTACCGCCACCTACCTGCTTGGCCTCTACCTGGCTCAGCTGCGCGGCAATATGTTCGCCGATGAGATCCAGGGCGTTCTTGCTGAGCTGCGCCACATGCCGGATAAGGTCCAAAGCGTCATCGACGAGGAAGACCAGGTGGCCAACCTGGCCAATTCCATGAAGGACGCGGAATCCGTGCTCTTCTTGGGCCGCCACGTCGGCTTCCCGGTGGCTCTCGAGGGCGCGCTGAAGCTCAAGGAGATCGCTTATCTGCACGCCGAGGGCTTTGCCGCAGGTGAACTCAAGCACGGCCCAATTGCGCTTATTGAGGAGGGCCAGCCGGTCTTCGTTATCGTGCCATCCCCACGTGGCCGCGACTCCCTGCACTCCAAGGTCGTCTCCAATATTCAGGAGATCCGTGCCCGCGGTGCCATCACCATCGTGATCGCGGAAGAAGGCGATACCGCCGTGGAGGATTACGCAAACCACGTCATCCGCATCCCGAAGGCCCCGACCCTCATGCAGCCGCTGCTGGCTACCGTGCCACTGCAGATCTTCGCCGCCCACGTAGCCAAGTCCAAGGGCTACGACGTGGACCAGCCGCGCAACCTGGCCAAGTCCGTGACCGTGGAGTAATCCACTCCAAGCGTCCGCCGTTAGGCCCCCTTACCTGCCGCGTTTCTTGCGTGGTAGGAAAGGGGGCTTCCTTTTTGTTTGTACAAATTTGTGTAGGCACGTTGCTCGCTCACCGGCCCCTACCCGCCCGAATTCAGCAAAAGGGTGAGCAGTGGCACAATGGTGGACATGCTGAAAACCACCATTGATCTCTCCGCCATCGCGCACAACGTCCGCCTCATCAAGGAAAAGGTAGGGCCTGAGGTCAAGCTCATGTGCGTGGTCAAGGCCGATGCCTATGGCCACGGCGCGGCCAAAGTCGTGCCGGTAATGGCGCGTGCAGGCGCGGATAGCTTTGGCGTGGCCACTCTGCGGGAGGCGGTGGATTTGCGCCGCGCGGGTGTGGAGGCACCCATCGTGGCGTGGATTTGGCAGACGGACGAAATCCTCGAAGAGGCACTCGCCTGCGGCATTGAGGTAGCAGTTAACTCTCTTGAACAGGCACATAAGCTGGTTAAAGCCGATTTTCCTGCTGAGATATATGTCAAGGTAGAAACCGGCATGCACCGTTCCGGTGTGGATGAAGAGGATTGGGCGGACACTTTTAAGGTGCTGCGTGACGCCCCACAAATCAAGGTCCTCGGCCTTATGTCGCACTTTGCCTGTGCTGATGAGCCGGATAATCCACACAACGACGCCCAAGAGGAGGCGTTCCGCAAGGCCCTGCGGCTCGCGCGCGAGATTGGGCTGGAGTGCCCAGTCAATCACCTGGCCAATTCACCAGCTGTGCTGACGCGTCCTTCCTCCTATTTTGAGCAGGTACGTGTAGGCGCCGCCTGCTATGGTTTGGAGCCTATTGACGGCCGCGAGCATGGTCTGCGCCCAGCCATGACTTGGTCCGGGCAGATTTTTAACGTAAAGCCGATTCAGCCAGGGGAAGGCACCTGTTATGGACTGACCTGGAAGGCGGATAAGCCGGGATTTTTGGCCACCGTGGATTGCGGATACGCCGATGGTCTACCGCGTGGTTATCAAGGCGACTTGCATGTAGGCATCGGCGGGCACCTGTATCCACAGGTAGGCCGAATCTGTATGGATCAGATTGTGGTGGACTTGGGCGACAACCCCCATGGCGTGGACACGGGTCAAGCTGCCGTGATTTTCGGCAACGGGGGAGTATCGGCTACGGATCTCGCCGCGGCGGCAGGAACCATCAACTACGAGGTGGTCTGCTTGCCCGATGGCCGCACCGAACGCGAATACATAGGAGAAGAAGATGCGCAGTAGCTTTCCGGAATCCGGCAGCCGTGACCTATCCACGGTGGAAGAAACCTATGCTTTCGGCGAAGAGCTGGGCGCGGCGCTCGAGGCTGGCGATGTGGTGATCCTGGATGGGCCATTGGGGGCTGGAAAGACGACGCTAACGCAGGGCGTCGCCAAGGGCATGCAGGTCAAGGGGCGGGTAACCTCGCCGACCTTCGTGATTGCCCGGGTGCACCGCTCAACCGTAGGTGGGCCGGTCCTCGTTCACGTTGATGCCTACCGTTTGCTCGATGAAGGCGGCGCTAATTCCGGGGATCCGCTAGGGGAGCTCGATGCTTTGGACTTGGACACGGAGCTAGAAGACGCCGTGGTCATCGCCGAATGGGGCGGGGGACTGGTAGAGCAGATTGCGGAACGTTACCTGTTTATTAGCATCGACCGCGAGCCGGCGGAATATGCGGGCGCAGACGAGGATGTTCGCCGCTTCACATGGTCGTGGCGGGGAGGTTTATAACACATATGCCCACCTTAAGGGCGGATAAGTGATGAATATCCTAGGTGGAGAACTTGCTCCGAGTATAACCAGTACGTAATTCTATTGAGGTGTTGAATTTTCTCGCCTCTAGTCCTTTGCTATCTCTCTTCGTCATCATGGCGGTGGGTCTAGCGATTGGCAAGATCAAGATCTTCGGCATCTCCCTCGGTGCCGCGGCTGCGATGTTCGTAGCTTTGGGTCTATCTACCGCTAATCCTGATATCCAAATCCCGCCTTTGGTCTATCAATTTGGCCTGGCGATTTTCGTTTATGCCATTGGCCTAAGCTTTGGGCCTTCCTTCGTCCGCGAGTTTAAGACCCGTGGCTGGAAGCTCACGGTATTCATGCTGGGAATGCTGGTTATCCTGGTCGCCGTAGGCTTTGGCCTCATCCGCGCCTTTGGCCTGAGCGTGCCAGAAGCTACCGGTATGTTCGCCGGTTCGCTTTCCTCCACACCGGGTATGGCCGCCGTGGTGGAAATGGTGGGCGATTCCACCCCGGTTGTCGGTTACTCCCTGGCCTACCCGGGTGCGGTTATCGGCGCGATTCTGGTCGCAGCTATCGGCGCCAAGGTGGTTAAGGTCAACCATGAGGAAGATGCCCGCGCGGAGGGCATGATTCCCGCCGAGCTCGTGGCCAAGGGCGTGCGCTTGACCAAGAACTTTAATGATACCGCTGGTCATATCTACCGTGTAACCGGCCAGACTGTCGTTGCTACTCGTATCGTTTCTGACGAAGAGCGTCACCGCCTCGCCGTCCCAGAAATGCCGCTATGCGAGGGCGAAGCATACCTCCTCAATGGCTCCGAAGAGGCCGTCGATAAGGCCATTGAGATTTTGGGTGAAGAATACCCGGTGGAGCTGACCGAGGAAGCCGGTCTAAAGTACGCCCGCGTTACCGTGTCTAACCCGGACATTGCAGGTAAGTCGGTTCGCGAGATCAAGGCCCTAGACCACGGCTTTATCATCGCTCGTATTCGTAAGGGCGATAAGGACCTCGTCCCGCATCCAGATACGGTGCTTAACTATTCGGATCGTGTTCGCGTAGTAACCAGCCCGAGCCGCTTGTCTTATGTACGCAAGTATCTCGGTGACTCTGAAGCTGCTTTGGGTAACGCGGACCTGCTGTCCATGGCTATCGGCCTGACGCTGGGCATGTTGCTTGGCCTCATTCCGATTCCGATGCCAGGCGGTTCCACCTTGCAGCTAGGCTTCGGTGGCGGCCCCGTGGTCGTCGGCTTGCTGCTGGGCTACCTCAACCGGACAGGTCCGCTTAACTGGCAGATGCCATTCCATACGCGCGAAACCATTTCTAATATGGGACTGACCCTCTTCCTCGCTGGCGTGGGTACTTCGGCCGGCGCTTCCTTCCGCGATGCCCTAACGGATCCGTCCTCCCTGACCATTATGGGCGTGGGTCTCATTATCACCTTGACCTCCGCTATCCTGATTGGCGTCATCGGCATGCTGGTGCTGAAGCTGAAGTGGGACGAGGCCATGGGCTGTGCGGCTGGCATGACCACCAATCCGGCGGTCTTTGCCTATATTCGCGACCAAACCGGCACCGAGCTGGCCGGTCGTGGCTGGGCCACGGTGTATCCCACGACAATCATCGGCAAGATTATCGCCTCGCAGGTGCTGCTTTTGCTATTGCTATAGCGTCAATACATCGCGTTAATTACTCACCCACAGGGGTGCCCGCCTACACTGGCAGGCACTACCCTGTGGGTTTTGTGTTGCGGCTAACCAGGTAGCATCGGTTGCCAGATAAACCGCCCACCGCCTGAAATCTAAAACTTTTCAAGGAGCTTTACTCACCCCATGACTAAATTCGCTCGCAACCTTACCGCCGCCATTATCGCCATCTTTATTATTGTCATGATGGTTCTCCTCGCCTCGTCTACCTTGCGCGAGGACAATCCATTGGAGGGAAACCTCAGCTCCACGCTGTCTAAGACGCCGAAAAACCTGGAGGCGATGAGCCTTATTCCGTCCGATGTCTACGGCAAGGACTATGCCGCTATTGGCTTCATCTGCCCGGGCATGCAGGAAGAGAAGGTCAAAGAGGCACAGATCGATACCAAGGACATCACTTTTGAAGATGGCAAGGTCCCAGAGGGCAAGAGCTACGCGGTTGCCATCTCCCAGAGCACTGAGCCCTTCATCGAAGAGCTGGACCCGGAAAAGGTCGAAGTCTGTGAAATGATCAATACCCAAATCAAGGCCATGGAGCAGCAGGGCCAGAGCCTGGATGGCGGAGTACCGATGGTCCAGGGCGCTCAGCCTTTGGCGTTCCAGCGTCAGGATGGAACCTGGAAGCTGGTTGGCTAATGCGCGTCCTCGCGATCGACACGGCAACTACCGCCTTGGTCACCGGGGTAGTAGATACCGCCACTGGGCAGACCACCGAGCGCGTATTGGAAGATACCCGCGCTCATAATGAGCTGCTCATACCTACGATCACTGACGCCCTCGCAGAGGCAGGTATGGAGTATTCCGACCTAGATGCGGTGGTCACCGGCGTGGGCCCAGGCCCGTTTACCGGGTTGCGCGTGGGTATGGCGACTGCCTCCGCGCTTGCCGACGCCCTGTCCATCCCCCTCCACGGCGTATGCACCCACGATGCAATCGCCTATGCTGCCGGCCTCCACGCGAGCCCCGCAGACGCGGGTGGCGAGGCCACCGCCTTGGTGGCTACCGACGCACGCCGCAAAGAGATCTATTGGGCCACCTACCGCGCCACCGATTCTGGTGTGCAGCGCATCTCTGGTCCTGAGGTAACTAAGCCGGCAGAAGTTGAGGTGGGACTTAACGCTACGGCCGAGGTCATCATCCCCGAGCGCCTCGCCGCACAGCTACCGGAGGAGCTGACCGAGTTGCCACACCGCGCGGCCCATCCCACCGCAGCAGCCCTAGTGGCCGTAGCTGACCTCACTGCGGAACCAGCCCCCGTTGTGCCGCTCTACCTACGCCGCCCGGATGCGGTTCCGCCGAAGCAGCAACAGCTGTCGGCCGCCATTCCTAAGGTTGAACTGTGAAGCTGCGCGAGTTGACCCCGGCCGACGCGCCTCGATGCGCCGAGCTGGAAAAGGTCCTTTTCCCCGGAGAGACCCCATGGTCCAGCGGAGTTTTCCACCAGGAAATGGCCCAGCCCTTCAACTTCTATTTCGGGGTAGAAGGCGCGCTCGACCCCGCGCACGAATCTACAGTGCTGCTAGGTTATGCGGGAATCGGCATGATGGGGCCAGCGGCTGATCCAGAATTTGAAATCCACACCATCGGCGTCGACCCCGCCGCACAGCGCCGCGGCGTTGCTCGCATGATGATGGACAATATTTGCCATATTGCGGATCTTAAAGACGCCCCGGTCTTCCTCGAGGTACGGGTAGGCAACGAACCTGCTATCGGCCTTTATGAGGGTTATGCCTTTGCCAAGCAGGGGATTCGTGAGAATTACTACCAACCCTCCGGAGCAGATGCGCACGTGATGGTGCGCCCGCGCCAGTCCGAGCGTTAAAGATAATTAAGGAGCAGTCATGAAGATCATGGGCATCGAGTCCTCCTGCGATGAAACCGGCGTGGGCATCGTCGAGCTTCGCGAGGACGGCCACATGGAAATCATCGCCAATGCTGTCGCTTCCTCCATGGAGCAGCACGCGCGTTTCGGCGGCGTCGTCCCGGAGATCGCCTCCCGTGCCCACCTTGAGGCCATGCCGCAGGTGATGCAGGCGGCGCTGAATGAGGCGGGCATCGCTAAGCCAGATGCCATCGCCGCCACCGTGGGGCCAGGGCTAGCCGGTGCTTTGCTGGTGGGTGCCTCGGCCGCCAAGGCCTATGCCGCGGCTTGGGGCGTGCCTTTCTACGGCGTTAACCACCTAGGTGGCCACGTTGCCGTGGCCAACCTGGAAGGCGAAGAGCTGCCGCATTCGGCGGCCCTCTTGGTCTCGGGCGGGCATACGCAGCTGTTGGAGGTTGAGGCCGTCGGCAAGCCCATGCGCGAGCTGGGCTCTACGCTTGACGACGCCGCCGGTGAAGCCTACGACAAAGTCTCCCGTCTCCTCGGTTTGGGCTACCCCGGTGGCCCGGTGATTGATAAGCTCGCCGCCCGCGGCGAAGCCACCATCGATTTCCCGCGCGGCATGTCCCGCGCCGAGGATCTGCGCGGCCCGCACCGCCACGATTTTTCCTTCTCTGGGCTCAAGACCTCCGTGGCCCGCTACGTGGAGCGCGCCGAAAAGGCAGGGGAAACCATCAGCGTGGAAGATGTCTGCGCCAGCTTCCAGGAAGCCGTGGCCGATGTCCTGACCGCCAAGGCCGTGCGTGCCTGCGAGGACACGGGCGCCCGGGTGCTGCTACTGGGAGGCGGCGTGGCCGCTAATTCCCGCCTGCGCGAGCTGGCTAGCGAGCGCTGTGCCGCCGCTGGGGTCGAGCTGCGCGTGCCGCGCTTTTCGCTGTGTACCGACAATGGCGTGATGATCGCGGCCATTGGTGCGCAGCTTATTCATGAAGGTGCCCAGCCCTCTGGCCTCGGAGTTGGCACCGATACCCAGCTGGATGTGGAAGAGCCGCAGTTAACCTAAAGTTCTTCTTTCTCGCTCTGCAGGCGGGGTGCGGGGCCGGTACGCCTAAAAGGCGTTCATGCCCTCTTGGCTTTGTGAAGGAGCTTTCTCTCATGACCGTCGGTTTCCTTGTCAACCCTGATCTCACCCGCCGCAAGCTGGAATTCGAGCTGGAGCACGCCAACCAGTTCTTGGGCGGCACCACTGAGGACCGCGTCTCCGTAGTATTCCAAGAAGACGGCACCACCTATGCGGCGCTCTACAACCCCGAAGCCAAGGCCGAAGGCGCCGAACCCAACCCAGTAGCCTCCTTGGCGCGCAACGCCGCCGCCACCGGCAATGCCGCTTTCTTGCAAGACCCCATCCGCTCCATTTGTGGTCCGGTCATCTTCGTTGATGCCGAGGGCGAAGATAAAACCATTGACGCCGTCATCGAGTCCGTGGAGCAGGGCATTCGCGCCGTCAAGAACTACCGCGAAGATAACCCAGAGGAGTACACGCTCTGGCGCGCGGCCGTTATCAATTCCACCAAGAGCCTTTAAACCTAGCCCCTCACAGGTAGGGTTCAAGCGCTTTTCGCGCGCTCGTAATACGGTGTTCACATTCTTATGGTGTCCTAGGGAGCCGTACTGCTTTTTCTAAGACTCCAAAAGGTGAAAACTGTATGCTTCGATCATCGCGCTTCGTCGCCTCCTTCGTTACCGCCCTTGCCGTGGGCGGTGCCGCCACCATCGTGCCCGCCACCCCGGCGCTGGCCGCTGATTCACCCATCTACCGCACCATCCTGCAGCCGGGCGAGGATGAATCCCAGGTAATGGTTACGTGGCGCACCAAGTCCAAAGCCGACGAAGTCCTCGAGGTTACCGGCCCGGAAGGCACCAAGACTTTCCGCGCCGAGGAACGCGATTACGGCGCCCTGCTTTATAAATCCCAGTTCGCCACCGCCACCGATCTGCAGCCGGATACCGAGTACTCCTACCGCGTTGGCTCTGAGGAAGGCGGCTGGTCCGAACCAGAGACCTTTAACACCGGCTCCAATGGCGATGAGTGGTCTTTCCTCACCGTTGCAGACCCGCAAATCGGCGTGGACCTCAAGGTAGATGACCAAGCGGAGCAGTGGCGCAAGACCATCGCTCACGCGGCTTCCCATGTGCCCAATGCCAACATGATCTGGTCCCTAGGGGATCAAGTAGAAGGCTGGGGCGCCCAAGTGCCGCAGTACGATGCCTACTTCTCCGCCCCGGAAATTCGTCACATCCCGACCAATACCGTTCCGGGCAACCACGAGACTTATAACCTCACCATGAAACATCATGATGAGCACTTCTCTAACCCCCACCAGGCCGAAGATATCCGCGACCACTACTTCGAGCGCAATAACGTGCTCTTTATTGGCCTGGACTCCAATGCTTCTTCCGACGCCGATATTGCCCGCCACGAGCAATTCCTGCGCGAGGCCGTGGAATCTCGTGGCGCGGATAATGACTGGATCGTAGTTGGCATGCACCACGGTCCGTATTCACAGGGCTCGCACCACTTTGATAAGGACGTCACCAACCTGCGCGAGAAGCTCACCCCGGTACTCTCTGAGCTCAACGTGGATGCCGTGCTCTCCGGCCACGACCACATCTACACCCGCAGCCACCTGATGAAAAACAACAAGCCAGTCCTGCCAGAAAAGAAGCCGCAGCGCGGCGATGTCCTCGAACCCAAGGATGGTGAGGCCTTGTATCTGACCACCACCACCGCGGGTGGCGGCAAGTACTACGACTTCACTGACGTTAATAATCAGAAGCACAAGGGCGCACGCATGGAGACCATCGATCCGAAGCTCGCCCATGAGTCCACCGCCATGTGGCGCCAGGACTACACCGAGGACTACATGCGCGTGGATGTCTCCGATGACAAGCTCACCTTCGCTACCTTCAACGAAGCCGATAACACCCTGGTAGACAAGGTTTCGCTGAAGAAGAAGGACCGTGGCGCTGCGCCTGCCGACGCCTCTACCGACCCCGACACCCCAGAGGTGCCACAGGATCCGGAAGGCGGCAGCTCCCTGAGCTCCAGCGATGCTTTGAGTGGACTCAGCTCCAAGAAGTAGCTCGCGTCGCCGGCGTTATTAGCGCTCGGTGTGGCGCAGCCACGCCAGCACGGCCTTGACCCGTCGGTTAGAATCCTCGGGCAGGAACCCGAGCTTCGTAAAAACATTGGAGACATGCTTGCTTACCGCGCCAGCGCTAAGAACGAGCGTGTCTTCAATTTCTTTATTGCTCAACCCCTGCGCCATCAGTCCCAGCACCTCCCGTTCGCGGGCGGTGAGTTGGGCGAGGCCAGTGCGCTTTGCAGACAGCAGTGCCGTAACCACCTCTGGGTCCACCACGGTGCCGCCGCGGGCGACCTCGTCGAGCGTGCGCACGAATTCCTCTACATCAGAGACGCGCTCTTTGAGCAGATAGCCAAATCCCCCGTGCTCCAAGAGGCGGTCGAGGTAGCTTGCCGCTACGTATTGGCTTAGCACCACCACTGGTTGGGTAGGGTTTAGCGCTCGCAGGTCATGGACGGCTCGCAGGCCGTCGTCAGTCATGGTGGGCGGCATGCGCACATCGCTGATAATGAGGTCGAAGGCTTCTCGCCCAGCGATTGCGCGCAGTTCTTCGGCATCCGTGGCGGCTGTAACTCTATGGCCCAAAGAGCTGAGTAGCTGCTCGAGCCCGGCGCGCAGCAGCGCGGAATCTTCCGCGAGTAATAGTTTCATTCCGCCTCCTTCAGCGGCAGCTCGACTAGTAGTCGGCCGCCGCGTTCGCCCGCGGCAGTCTCGTGTGCCGCGGCAAGTTTTAGCGTGCCGCCCAGTGCGGCGGCGCGCTCGCGTAGCCCGGCTATGCCGGTACCGGCTCCCGACGTGGCGACTGTCGCCGCGTCCGTGGTGGACGCCTTGGCCGTGGGGCTGAGGTCGGGGCCGGTGCCATTATCAACGATGTCCAGGCGCAGCATGTCCCCGAAAGTAACCGTTACCTTCGCCTCGGTGGCCGCGCCGTGCTTGGAGGCATTGGTAAGTGCCTCGGCCACCGCATGATAGGCCAGCAGGGCAGTGGTCTCGTCCACGGAGCGTTCCGGCCCGTCCACGTGCAGTTCAGTCTCCAGCCCGGAGTGGGCGAGTAGCTCGTCGAGGGCGGGGATAAGCCCGGCGTCGAAAAGCACCTGCGGGGCAATGCCGCGCACCGTTGCGCGCAGGGAAGCCAGGGCCAAAGAAGCATTATGTTCCGCATCGGCCAAAGCAGGCAGCGCCTCGGACGGGGCCTGCAACTTCGCCGCCGCCAAGTTGAGCTTGAGCGCGGTCAGGTACTGCTGCGGTCCATCGTGCAGCTCGCGCTCGATGCGGCGGCGCTCGCCGGAGAAGGCATCGATAAGCGTGGCGCGCGAGGCCGCCAACTCCTCGGCCGAGGGGCTCAACGCCAGCCGAGTCAACGAGGTCGACGCCAAGACCAACAGGCGGTTGAGCCCCACCAATAAAGCCACCAGCAACGGCACGGTGAGCCAGCAGGTAAAGAAAATGAGCGGCCGGTTGGTGGTAGACCACTCGCCAAAGGAGAATTCGGTCTTTGGCACGAATGGCGCAATGACCAGCACACCCGCCGTAAAACCCAAGGCAGTCCACGCGGCAAAGCAGGCAGCTGAAAGCAATAGCTGCATAATAAGGTGATAAAACTGCTGCCAATCAAACCACCGGCCCGCACGCCGGGAAGGGATCTCCACGCCCATCCACCGTGCACCCAACCGGCCGACAAATTCCGCGGCGCGTCCCACCAGCGGAACCCACGGCAGCATCAGCACCGAAACCACCAACGCCGGGATAAATAGCGCGCCAAGGACAAGGCTCCACGCGCAGGCTTTGAGGGTTCGCATAACCCAAGAGCCTAGCCGCCTTACCCGGCGTGGAGCAGTAGAGCTAGCTCTACCATTTTCTGGGCAGCCCGCCCCATGTCTTTCTTCTGCGCGGCCGAGTGGAATCAAAGGCATGTTAAAAGCAGAAAATCTCACCAAGCGCTACGGCCGCCGCACTGTGCTCAAGCGGGTCACTGTTTCCATCGCCCCGGGCGAATTCGTCGCCATCATGGGGCCTTCCGGTAGCGGTAAAACCACGCTCCTAAACCTGCTATCCGGGCTGGATAAACCCACTTCCGGACAAGTCAACGCGCCGGGGCGCAGGCAGCGTGCCTTTGTATTCCAGGACTATAACCTCTTGGAATCCCTCAATGCGCAGCGCAATGCCACCTTGACCGCGCGATTTTCCGGCCGGCGCCCGTCACGCAGCCGGGTGGCGGAGGTCTTTGATTCGCTCGGCCTTGCTGGTCTGGAGCGCCGCCTGCCCGCACAGCTTTCCGGTGGTCAGCAACAACGCGTGGCTGTAGCCCGGGCCCTGCTGGCTCAAGCGCCCTATATCTTCGCCGACGAACCCACAGGCGCGCTTGACGACGCCACCGCATCCACCGTCCTTTCCCACCTGCGCACCGCCGCCCGCGATGGCGCCAGCGTGATTATGGTGACCCACTCGCACCTCGCCGCTGAAGCGGCCGACCGCGTTATTTCCCTTGAGGAGGTAGCCCATGCTGGTGTGGCTTAAGGACTTACAGTCCAATTGGTTATCGTGGCTGGCCGTGGCGCTGACGTTGGTGGTCTCTTCCACCTCGTGCACCCTGGCGCTAGCCATGCTGGTCGCCTCCTCCGGGGCCGAAGAAAACCCCGCCGGCCCGGTGGGCGGCACGGTACTCGGCATGGCCCTGTGCGTGGTGGTGTTGGTGACGCTATCGCAAATGCGCCTTATCATCGCCGAGCGCGAGCCGGTCTACCGTTCCTGGCGCATGGTGGGCATGCCGGGGTGGATGATTATTGCCTTCATTCTAGGCCAGGTCGCCGTAGTCAGCGCGGCCGCAGGGCTCCTTGGAGTACTGCCGGCCGGCCCGCTGCTCGCTCCGTGCGTACGCGCGCTACGCAGCGATGGCATCCCCATGCCGGACCTTGCCATTACCGGCCAGGTCACGGTCATTGCGGTCATAGTCTGCATGTCCGCAGCGCTAGTTGGCGCGCTGCCTCCACTGCGCCGAGTCTTCCGGCCGCGCACCACCGCACACCCGGCCTGGACCGTGGTGAAATTCTTGCTCGCGTCCGCGGCCATCGGCAGCACGGTTTACGGGTGCCTGCACATTGCCGATCCCGGCGATCTTTCTCTCGGCCGAGATGGGCTTGGTCATCCTCGTCGCCCTCTTTTGGCCCTGGCTTATGCCCGCTATCGACCAATGGACCCGCGCGGCCGGCATCGCTGGGGCCAATGTACGCGTGCGTCGCAACTTTTCTACCCCGCACATCGTGCCGTGGGTCCTCGTCGGCGGATTTATCGTCGCCGTAGGCTCTGGCCTGCGCTTTGAAAGCGCCGCAGGCGCCGGCGGCACCCTATCGTCCTGGCAGGTCTTCGTCGCCCTTTTAGGGCCTGTCTTTGCCCCCAGCATCGTGAGTGCCGTGCTCACCTCGCTGCTCATGCACGGGCGCATTGCCTCCGATATCCGCGGCCTCACCCTCGCCGGCGCTACCCCCGGGGCCTGGGCGCGCATACAAGTGGGGGAGGCGGCCTGCCTCACCCTGACTGCGGCCGGCGTGGTCTGGGCGCTGTGCTTGGCGACGCTCCTCCCACTCCACCACCTGCTCACCCCACAGGTTCCTTTCGGCCAGACGTTGGTGGAGCAGCTGTGGTGGCCGGCCTTCGCCGTAATTTTTGGTGCGATGTCTATCGCCCTGGGCGTCGTCAAGCTGGCGCTTGCCGGCTTTGTACGCGCGGGGAATCGGGAGCGCTGAAAGGAACGCTGAGGGCTTAAGAATGTGGGCCGGGTCATTGTTGAGGGTTAGCAGTCGCGAGGGTAGAGTGCTAATCAGGTTGTTTGACCCACAGTTGTTCACCCGCGACGACGGCTGTGCTGGACATCCACAACCGGCACGCGCGTGCCATACCGGCGCGCATACGAACACTACGGAGGAAACATCATGGCAAACATTAAGCCTCTCGAGGACCGCGTCCTCGTACAGATCGTAGAAGCTGAAACCACCACCGCTTCCGGCCTGGTTATCCCGGATTCCGCTAAGGAAAAGCCGCAGGAAGCTACCGTCGTTGCAGTAGGCCCAGGCCGCACCAACGACAAGGGTGAGGTCACCCCGGTAGGCGTCAACGAGGGCGATACCGTGGTCTTTTCCAAGTACGGCGGCACCGAGCTGAAGTACAACGGTGAGGAGTACCTGCTGCTGTCCTCCCGTGACCTGCTCGCCGTCATCGAGAAGTAGGCCTCACTATGGCAAAGCTTATTGCATTCGACCAAGAAGCCCGCGAGGGAATTCAGCGCGGCGTCGATACGCTGGCTGATGCCGTCAAGGTCACTCTCGGCCCGCGCGGCCGCAACGTCGTGTTGTCCAAGGCTTTTGGCGGCCCCACCGTCACCAATGATGGCGTGACCATCGCCCGCGATATCGACATCGAGGAACCATTCGAGAACCTCGGCGCCCAGCTGGTTAAGTCCGTTGCAGTCAAGACCAACGACATCGCAGGTGACGGCACCACTACCGCCACCTTGCTGGCCCAGGCACTCATCTTCGAAGGCCTGCGCAACGTCGCAGCTGGCGCTAACCCAATCGAGCTTAACCGCGGCATCGCGGCGGCGGCCGAAAAGGCCGTGGAGGAGCTCAAGGCTCGCGCCACCGCGGTCAACTCCTCGTCCGAGATTGCCCAGGTAGCCACCGTCTCTTCCCGCGACCCGGAGGTCGGCGAGATGGTTGCCGGTGCTATGGACAAGGTGGGCAAGGACGGCGTTGTCACCGTCGAAGAATCCCAGACCATCGACTCCGCCGTCGATGTCACCGAGGGAATTTCCTTTGACAAGGGCTACCTTTCCCCGTACTTCGCTACGGAGGAAGAGACCTACCACGCCGTGCTGGACGACGCCGCTGTGCTCCTCGTCCGCAATAAAATCTCCTCCCTGCCGGACTTCCTGCCGCTGCTGGAGAAGATCGCCGAGACCAACCGCCCAACCCTCATCATCGCAGAGGACGTTGAGGGCGAGCCGCTGCAGGCGCTCGTCGTCAACTCCATCCGCAAGGTGCTCAAGGTCGCGGCCGTGAAGGCCCCGTACTTTGGCGAGCGCCGCAAGGGCTTCATGGATGACTTGGCTGTCGTTACCGGCGCCACCGTCATCGACCCAGAGGTGGGCGTTAACCTCAACGAGGCTGGCCTCGACGTTTTGGGTTCCGCTCGCCGCGTGACCATCACCAAGGAAGACACTGTCATCGTCGATGGTGGCGGCACCGCTGAAGCGGTAGAGGAGCGCCGCGAGCAGATCCGCCGCGAAATCGAGCGCACCGACTCCACCTGGGATAAGGAAAAGCTGGAGGAGCGCCTAGCTAAGCTCTCCGGTGGCGTGGCCGTCATCCGCGTCGGCGCCGCCACCGAGACCGAGGTCAACGAGCGCAAGCTGCGCGTCGAAGACGCCATCAACGCGGCCCGCGCGGCCGTTGAAGAAGGCGTCATCGCCGGCGGTGGCTCTGTGCTGGTCCAGATCTCTAAGGAGCTGGAGTCCTTCGCTGAGGGCTTTGAGGGCGAAGCAAAGGTCGGCGTCCTCGCCGTCGCCCGCGCGCTGACCCGCCCGGCGTTCTGGATCGCCGAAAACGCCGGTCTCGACGGTGCTGTCGTCGTCTCCCGCGTTGCCGAGATGTCCAATGGCGAAGGCTTCAATGCCAATACCCTGGAGTACGGAAACCTCATTGATAACGGCATCATTGACCCAGTCAAGGTCACCCACTCGGCCGTGGTCAACGCCACTTCCGTGGCCCGCATGGTTCTTACCACCGAGGCCTCCGTGGTGGAAAAGCCACAGGAAGAGCAGCCAGCTGACACCGGTCACGGCCACCAGCACTAAACTGGCTACCAACATCACCCGCCCCGCTTCCCGCGAGGCGGGTTTTGTTGTACCTGGACTAGGGCCGTGGAATACATCAAGGTCACCGGTGATACCGACCCCGTTCGCAAGGCCTTCGCCAAGGCCAATGGCATCAAACCCGCACTCTTATTCCGCGAGTTTCGAGGGTGCCTGCCTCAAGCGCAACGGCGCGGGTGTGGTCTACGTGGAGCCGGGCGTGATGAGCAGGTGGACTCCGGCCATACCGTCATCCGTATCGACCACAACCTGGCTGTGCTCGCGCACGCGGACTACGCCATCGATTTGGGCCTCGGAGCCGGTTTGGCCGGCGGCCAGGCGGTCTTTAGCGGCACGCCAGCAGACTTAGCCGAACAGCGTGACTCGGTGACGGGGCGTTTTTGCCGACGCCCTCGTCTCCCCCTAACTTTCCTGCCTTAAGCGTTGACCGGCGCGGCGGCGCGGCGACGCTGGCGAAGCTCTACCACGCGTTCGGATTCGCTCATTCCGCCCCAGACACCGTAGGGCTCGGCGGATTGCAAGGCATGCTCGCGGCACAAATCAATGACCGGGCAAGAATTGCAGATGGCTTTGGCGCGATTCTCGCGCTGGGCGCGGGCGCGGCCGCGCTCGCCATCCGGGTGATAAAATACGTCCGAGTTTTCTCCGCGGCAGGCGCCTTGTAGCTGCCAATCCCACAGGTCAGCGGTGGGACCGGGAAGCAAATGAGGCTGAGACACGTTACTAAGCTCCTTTGTAAGGGCGAGAATTCTTGTGTGGCTTCCGCAGCGTCGCGGAAAGCAACCTCACGTAGTGTTTCGCGCGTGGGTAAACGGTGGGTTACCGATTTTTGACTTTTAAGTATTATTCTCGCACTTCCTCTTCCTGCACCATGGTTTACCAGCGCAAACGCCGAAGGTTAACGGTTTGTGAATTTTCTGCCGCTCAGCTTGCATAGGTAATGGGGGTGCGCGTTGCCTTTGCATAAACTCCCCGTGTGCCAATATGGTTAGTTACCGGTCGAAAACATCTCAGAGGGTGCATACGTGAGCGATAGGGAACAGGAGCTAGCGGATCTCGTTCCGCATGCCGTCGACGGCAGCCGTCGAGCGCTGCAAAAAGTCCTGCAGATCATTCACCCGCAGGTCCTGCGTTACTGCCGCGCCCGCATCGGGGGCGGCAGCCAACCCACCGCGGAAGATGTGGCCCAAGAGATTTGCCTAGCAGTGGCTACCTCGATTGGTTCCTATGAGGACAAGGGCCGTCCTTTTATGGCCTATGTTTATGGCATCGCATTTAATAAGGTCACTGATGCTCACCGCGCGATGGGCCGCGATAAGTCCACGCCTACCGAAGAAATTCCGGAAGACTCCGCGCGTGAAGCCACTCCTGAAGAGTGGGCGCTAGAGGCCGACGGTAGTAACAGAATGCGCGCCTTGCTCGATACATTAAGTGATAAGGCGAAAAACATCGTTATTCTGCGCGTGTTCAACGGTTTGTCAGCAGAAGAGACTGCGGAAATTGTGGGTTCCACTCCAGGCGCGGTCCGTGTGGCACAACACCGAGCACTAGCTCAATTGCGAAAGACCCTCCAAGTCGCGCAGGAAACTGCACACTAAGGGGCTTGTGGCCCAATCTCACAGCAGGTATTTCATAACAGAAAGGAAGGGGGAGAGACACCATCATGGCTTCTAAGCACCACGGCGATAACGACGACCTAGCGGACCAGCTCCAGCCCTTGGTCGATGATGATGCATTCCTCACTGAGCTTTCGAAAGGCAACGACCCTTCCGACCGTCAGGATGACCTGGCGGGGTTGCTGCTGGAGTTAAAGGGGGACGTCGACAAGCACATGCCTCCGGCCCCGCTGGTAGAAGGCGCTGAGGCGGAGCCTCAGGTTATTGATCTTGGTAAGGCGCGCAAGCGTCGCCGCGGCGGGCCTTTCGTGCATGGTCTCATTGGCGCGGCCGCTGCAACCCTAGTCATTGCTGGAGCCGGTGGCGCAATGCTGCATGCCGGAACTTTTGATAAAGGGGATAAGACCCGCAATGTAGAGCTGGCCGGAACGCTGGAAGAGATGGAATCTCGCGCGGCCGAAGGCGATATTGAAGGTGCTCGGGAACTGATGAGGGATGCCCGAGCCAAGCTGGACGCGGCCGAAGGCAAGGAAGAAAAGGCCATCGCCGCCAACAGTGAGGCGGAACACAAGCGCTCTGCGCACCCGAAGCCCGCCCCGCACACCGTGACGGAGACCGCCACCGAAACCGTGGCGGAAGAAGCTTCCCAACCGGAACAGCAGCCGGAGCAGGTTACCGTGACCGAAACTCAGTACGCCACCGAAACCGTGGTGGTCACGGAACAAGGGCAGCCAAACCCGCAGCCCAACCCCAACGTTGAGGATGAGCCGACGACCACCATCGAGTTGGGCCAGCAGCAGTAGAAGCTAGCGGCCCTCTAGGCCATCCAAGTAACCCAGGGCGTAGTCCCAGGGAACATAGCGGGAGGGATCCGGCTCGGCGCCTGGCTCATGCACTGGCGCTAGCTCCCCTTCGAGCGTGGCGCGCATATTTGCGGCCATGATATCCCACTCATAAAAGTGATTTTCCTGGCAATCCTCGCAGAGGAAGAAGATGCCGTCGATGCCGCGCGGGCCGAGGATGGACGCGAATTTCTGCACCAGCGCGAGGTCGTGGATGATGGCGATTCGGTCGTCGTCGGTAAGCGGCATGACCTGCTCGTCCTCCTCCAAGAAGGAGGCGGGGTCATTCGGGTCATCGGCGAAAGGATCGCGGGGCATATTGGCGAAGAAGTTCACGCCTGCGAGCCTATTGAACTTACCCTCCCGAGGCAATTTACCCCTGCCCAAATGGTGTCGTCGGCCGGCAAAGCACTACAGTTGTGGTAGCCGCTAAACCTGTTAAGGAGAGACCTCGATGAGCGAGAACCGTATTCATACTGGTGGAGATGACCCGAACAAGGTAGCCCTGCGCGGCCTGACCTTTGACGATGTGCTTCTGTTGCCCGCCGAATCCAATATCGTGCCCTCCGAGGTCGATACCGGCGCGCAGTTTACCCGCAATATTCGCCTCGGCGTCCCGCTTGCCTCGGCCGCCATGGATACCGTGACTGAGGCCCGCATGGCCATTGCCATGGCGCGCCAGGGCGGCATCGGCGTGCTGCACCGTAACCTGTCTACCGAGGACCAGGCCGAGCAGGTAGAAATAGTCAAGCGCTCCGAGTCCGGCATGGTCACCGACCCCATCACTGCCCGCCCGGATATGACCATTGGGGAGGTAGACGCGCTGTGCGCCCGCTTCCGTATCTCCGGCCTGCCGGTGGTAGATGAGGACGGCACTTTAGTCGGTATTTGCACCAACCGCGATATGCGCTTCGAGCCTGACTTTGATCGCAAGGTCAGCGAGGTTATGACGGCCATGCCGCTCGTCGTAGCGCGCGAGGGCGTATCCAAGGAGGAAGCCCTCGAGCTGTTGTCGGCCAATAAGGTGGAAAAGCTGCCCATCGTCGATGCGGATAATAAGCTCACCGGCCTGATTACCGTCAAGGACTTTGTAAAGTCCGAGCAGTACCCTAACGCGTCGAAGGACTCGGCCGGCCGCCTGTTGGTTGCGGCCGGCATCGGTACCGGCGAGGAGTCCTACCAGCGCGCCGCCGCGCTTGTCGACGCCGGCGTGGACGCCCTCGTCGTCGATTCCGCCCATGCCCACAACAACCGCGTGTTGGAAATGGTTTCCCGCGTCCAAAAGGACTTTGGCTCCAAGGTCGATGTCATCGGCGGTAACCTTGCCACCCGTGAGGCCGCCCAGGCAATGATTGATGCCGGCGCGGATGCCATCAAGGTCGGCATTGGCCCGGGCTCCATTTGCACCACCCGCGTCGTCGCTGGCGTGGGAGCGCCGCAGATTACGGCCCTGATGGAAGCCGCCGCGGTAGCTGGCCCGGCCGGTGTACCGGTGATCGGCGATGGCGGCATGCAGTACTCCGGCGACGTCGCCAAGGCCCTAGCGGCCGGCGCCGATACCGTCATGCTGGGTTCCATGTTTGCCGGGACCACTGAGGCGCCCGGTGACATCGTGGTCTACCAGGGCAAGCAGTACAAGCGCTACCGCGGCATGGGCTCCATGGGTGCCATGCAGGGCCGTGGACTTTCCGGCGAAAAGCGCTCCTATTCCAAGGATCGCTACTTCCAGGCCGATGTTCGCAGCGAGGACAAGCTGGTTCCAGAAGGCGTCGAGGGCCGAGTGCCCTTCCGCGGCGATATCGATGCCATCGTGCACCAGATTATCGGCGGCCTGCGCGCTTCCATGGGCTATACCGGCTCCGCCACCCTGGCCGAGCTGAAGACCAAGCGCTTCGTTCAAATCACCGCCGCGGGCCTGAAGGAATCCCACCCGCACCACCTGCAGCAAATCGCAGAAGCACCAAACTACCGCTAGGAATATCATGCGTGAATACGCCGAAATTGGCATCGGCCGCGAGGCCCGCCGCACCTTTGATCTAGAGCAACTATCCATCGTGCCGCAACGCCGTACCCGCTCCTCCAAGGACGTGGATACCACCTGGCACATCGATGCCTATACCTTCGACATCCCTTTCGTGTCCCACCCCACCGATGCGCTCGCCACGCCCGAGTTCATCATCGAGATGGGCAAGCAAGGTGGCCTGGGCGTCATTAATGCTGAGGGGTTGTGGGGCCGCCACGAGGATCTCGAAGGCGCTCTAGCTCGCATTTACTCGCAGCCGGGCGATAACTCCATCATTCAGGAGTTGCACGCCGCCCCGCTTGACGACGCCCTCCTTACCGAACGCATCTCCCAAGTCCGTGACTCCGGCGTCACCGTTGCTGTGCGCGTTTCTCCGCAAAATGCTCGTGAGATGGCCCCGAAGGTGATCGCGGCCGGTGCCGAGCTGCTGTTTATTCAGGGCACCCTGGTCTCGGCCGAGCACGTAGCTACTGGTGGCGAGCCGTTGAACCTCAAGGAGTTCATCGGATCGCTGGATGTGCCGGTCATCGCGGGCGGAGTTACCGACTACACCACCGCGCTGCACCTGATGCGCACTGGCGCGGCCGGCGTTATCGTGGGCGCGGGCGTGACGACCAACGCCGAGACCGTTGGTATCGACTCGGCCATGGCCACCGCTATTGCCGACGCCGCTGCCGCCCGCCGCGACTACCTCGACGAGACTGGCGGCCGCTACGTGCACATCATCGCCGATACCGAGTTTGAAAACTCCGGCAATATTGCCAAGGCTTTTGCTTGTGGCGCCGACAGTGTCGCTCTCGGCCCACTGCTTGCTCAGGCCCGCGAGGCCGGCGGTAAAGGCTGGTACTGGCCCGCCACGGCCGGTCACCCGCGTTTCCCCCGCGGCTTCGTCCAGTTCTCCGGAGCTGATGCCGACTTGGATGTTGATTTCCTCACCGCCGGTACCCCGGCCGAAGCTGCAGAAGAGTCTGCCGCTCCTTCGCTTGAAACGGTGTTGCACGGTCCCTCCAGCGAGCCCTTCGGCCGCACCAACTTGGTCGGCGCGCTACGCCGCTCCATGGCAAAGTGCGGCTACACCGACCTGAAGTCCTTCCAGAAGGTTGAGCTCGCCGTCCGCCACTAATCGGCAATCTCGAACGCGGCTGTGCTTTCTTGGCGCAGCCGCGTTTTGTCTTCAAGCTTTCTTTTCCTCTGGAGAGGCAGAGCGTGGCGGAGAAGGAGGGTGGTCAGGAAACCAACTGCCAACCGCCTTCCCTCCTCCATGTGGTCTCGCGCGACATCGGCCGCCATTGTCCTGCATCGTGGACTGGGCACACGCGTATTCCCGCAGGATTGAGTTCTACAACCTTCTTTTCCTCTTTCGCGCGCAGCACTACCGAATTATGCGCTACTTCTGGGTATCCCATGCGCTCTGCCTGCTGAGTGCCGCATAAGGGAGCCCACTCGTCCCACTTGCTTCCAAAGACTTCTGCGGCTGGGAGTGTTACCCGTTGTGGACCTTGTTCATCCAGCGCAGACGTCACCTCGGCCGTAGTTGGGGTAGCGTCACAACCGCATAACAATAGCCCGGTGGTGAGCACAATAGCCAAGCGCTTCATAAGCTATCAGTTTAGTGGGTTAGACTATGGGGCGTGACTAAGCCAAACACTACCCCGCGCCCCGTCCTCGTTGTGGACTTTGGCGCTCAGTACGCGCAGCTTATTGCCCGTCGCGTGCGCGAGGCCAAGATTTACTCCGAGGTTGTCCCTCACTCCGCGTCTGTGGAGGAAATCAAAGCTAAAGATCCCGCCGCGCTTATCCTGTCGGGTGGCCCGTCCTCCGTCTATGCTGACGGTGCCCCGGCCCTGAAGCCGGAGCTGCTTGAGCTCGGCATTCCTGTCTTCGGCATCTGCTATGGCTTCCAGGCCATGAACCACGCTCTTGGTGGCACTGTGTCGTCGACTGGCGAGCGTGAGTACGGCCGCACCGATATGAACGTTAAGGGCGGCGTACTGCACGCTGGCCTGGAGACTACCCATAAGGTATGGATGTCCCACGGTGATGCCGTATCTGCCGCTCCCGAGGGCTTTGAAGTTACGGCCACTTCGGCCGGTGCCCCGGTTGCAGCGATGGAGTGCCTGGAAAAGAAGATGGCCGGTGTGCAGTACCACCCTGAGGTGCAGCACTCGCCGCACGGCCAAGAGGTACTTACCCGCTTCCTGACCGAGATTGCCGGCCTAGAGCAGAACTGGACGGCCGATAATATCGCCGAGCAGCTCATCGCGGACGTTCGCGCTCAGGTGGGCGAGGACGGCCGCGCCATCTGTGGCCTATCCGGCGGTGTGGATTCCGCTGTAGCGGCGGCACTGGTGCAACGTGCCATCGGTGATCGCCTCACCTGTGTCTTCGTCGACCACGGCTTGCTGCGTGCTGGCGAGCGGGAGCAGGTGGAAAAGGACTTTGTCGCCTCCACCGGCGCGAAGCTGGTGACTGCGGATGAGCGCAGTGCCTTCTTGGAGAAATTGGCCGGCGTTGACGACCCAGAAGCAAAGCGCAAGGCCATCGGCGCGGAGTTTATCCGTGCCTTTGAGCGTGCGGTTGCGGGCGTGCTTGACGACGCCCCTGCAGGCTCCACCGTCGACTACCTCGTCCAAGGCACGCTGTACCCGGACGTGGTCGAGTCTGGCGGCGGCGACGGCACGGCGAATATTAAGTCTCACCACAATGTTGGCGGTTTGCCAGATGACGTGGAGTTCGAGCTGGTTGAGCCGCTGCGTCTGCTGTTTAAAGACGAGGTACGCGCCGTCGGCCGCGAACTGGGATTGCCGGAAGAAATCGTTAACCGCCAGCCATTCCCAGGCCCAGGTTTGGGTATCCGCATTATCGGTGAGGTAACCGAGGAGCGCTTGGAGACGCTGCGTGAGGCGGACCTCATTGCCCGCACCGAGCTGACCAATGCCGGCCTGGATGACCAGATTTGGCAGTGCCCGGTCGTGCTGCTGGCCGACGTCCGTTCCGTTGGTGTGCAAGGTGATGGCCGCACCTATGGCCACCCGATCGTGCTACGCCCAGTGTCCTCGGAGGACGCCATGACTGCGGACTGGACCCGCTTGCCATACGAGGTACTGGAGAAAATTTCTACCCGCATCACCAATGAGGTGAAGGACGTCAACCGCGTGGTCTTGGACTGCACTTCCAAGCCACCGGGAACCATCGAGTGGGAGTAAAACGGCATGCGTAGAAGGCGCTCAGGCTATCTCTGAGCGCCTTTTCGCGCGTTTGAGGAGCGTGTTTACTCGCGCGGGGTAAACGGTGGACGCCACACAATGCGCCCGCCCACCCGCTCGAGGCGGCCGCGCCGGGGCGGAGCGTTGGAGTCATCATCGTTGACGCCGTTATGGTAGGCGCAGCACATGACCAGGTTTTTCATATTCGTCTCCCCACCGTTACTCCACGCCTTGAGGTGGTGGACCTGGGAGAGATCGGCCGGTTGGTTGCAGCCCGGCCAGGCGCAGCGTGGGTTTTCTGCAGCGGCCATGATGCGCTGTTTGTCATTGGCCACGCGCGCCGTGCGGTAGAGGTTGACCGGCCCTTCTTCGGGGTGCACGAGCGTGACGTAGCCGGTTTCTCTATCGCCAGAAAAGCCGACGTCGTTGAGTACGCGCCGCAGATATTCGGTGCCGGTAATGGTGGCGCCATTGGTCAGGTCGAGCTCGATATCGTCGCCGTGGCCGTCGCGGATGCGAATGAATTTGTCTAATGGCACGATGGCATTGGTTATCACCTCTGCCCGCGCGGCCGCTGCCTGGTCAAAGAGAATTTTTTCTACCGCCTCGAGCGATTGCTTCCCGGTCGCGGCCAGCGCGGCGTTGAGATCCGCGATGAAACTAGAGGTTCCGGTGATGGCAAGCGTCCAGTAGTCATTGGGGCGTCGGTAAGTGCGCACACCTGGAGTAACGGTGTTGTCTTTCATCTCGTGCAGGCGCCGGCGGGCGTGCTTGAGAATATGGCTCATCGCGCCGGTCATTGCGCAGCACTCCGCGCGTAGCTCCCAGGCCTGTTTCTTGCTCGGGGCGCGGTTAACAATGCGCTCTAGGGCGGTGAGTGTGGCGATAGAATGGGTGTTGCGACGGGCGTCGGCAATAGCACGGCGCTGTAGCCGGGTAAATTTGGTGCGGCCAAAGTAGCTCTCACACAAAAGAAGCAGATCGGCCGCGATGGCATCGGGCGCGCCGTGGTCCATAAGCTCGGACCCGGACATGCCCTGGCACCCGGCGATGATGTCCATGCCGGGGCCTAAGGCAGTGAGGTAGGTCTCGAGTGCGTTCATGCCTGCAACGCTACGACGCGCACCTACACCGGCGCACGGCCGGCGCAACCGCTGCGGCCAGTTGTGTGGATAACCCGGCCTACATACCCGAGGCGGGGCGGAAAAGCTGTGGATAACCCCGAAAAGTGTCGTATAGATTAGGCAAACGCGAGCCGTCGCGTGCCATCCACGTGGGGGAAGACGAGAAAGCTCAGGCCAAAAACCACCAGCCATACCAGGCCGGCGCCCCACGCGGGTAGGGCCACGATGGGGGCGAGCATCACCATAAGCCACAGAATCATCAGCGGCACGAGCTGTGCGATGCTAGGAACCAGAGTGACATTGCGCTTGGTGGCATAATCGCGCATCGCGTGGCGGTAGGGGTGGGCAAAGACGAGAACGAAAGCCGCCACGAGGCACACGAGCGCCCCGATTAGTGCAGCAAAAATATGTGCGCGGCTGGCCAAAAGCGCCACGGCCGCACCGATGAGGATGGACGAACCCAAACGCACCCATGGCGGAGTGGGAATGGGGGTGGTGTGCTCGCGCATGGCACCGTAGGCAGCGTTGAAGTTCATGCCGCTAAGGCTACCATTCGAACATACACTTGCATGTGTCCGGGTGAGGGTTCATACTATTCGGGTGAATCAAACGAGCGTTCGCCTAGAAAAAGCGGTGGCCGGACTAAGTAGGTCGGACCGTGTGGCGATGCTGCGTACTCGCATGCGCGCTATGGAGCGTGGCCCGGAAGAGGAGCTGGTAGATACGCTTCCTGGCCTGGCACGTCTGCTTCCTGCGGGCGGCTTGGCGCGCCGGCACGTGGTGCACTGTACTAACTGTCCAGCGCTTGTGGTGGAGCTTATCTGTCACCTCACGGCCCGCGGTGGGCATGTGGGTGTAGTGGGGTGGCCAGATCTTCTACTCACACAAGTGGCCGAGGAAGGTGTTATCGAACGTGTGGTAACCGTCCCAGATCCGGGCGTGGATTCCTGGATGGTGACAGGGGTATTGGCGGAAGGACTGGACCTAGTCATCCATCATGGGCCGCCCGGTGAGGTGAGCCCAACCAAGGCCCGGCCGGTGCTGGCGAAGGTGCGCGGCGGGCGCGCGGCGGTGCTGACGGTGGGCACGCGCTTGCCCGGCACGGCGGTGGAGATAGGGGCGCAGGTGAGTGCCTATCGGGGCGTCGGCAAGGGCAGTGGGCGCATTCGCGGCGTGGACATGGACGTTGAGGTGACCTCGAAGCAGGCTAGCGTGCATGGGGTGCTCACGGTGGGCCAACACCGCAGACTGGAGGCCGTATGAGGGTAGCGGCCGTGTGGTTTCCGGATTGGCCCATCCAGGCCGTCGGCGGGCAGGGCCCTATGGTCATTGCGCGCAATCACGCGGTTGCGGTATGCGATAGGACGGCGCGCCGGGCGGGGGTGCGGCGTGGGATGCGCCTGCGTCAAGCCCAAGCGCTGTGCCCCGAGGCGACGGTGGTGGAGGCCAATCCGGATCGGGATGGTGCGGCGTTTGCGGAGGTTGCGGCCGGTTTGGATGCGGTGGCGTCCTCGGTGGAGGTGCTGCGCCCTGGTTTGGCCATTGTGGACGCGGGCGCGGCGCTGCGCTACCACGAGGAGAAAGCATTAGAGATGCTTGTCGACGCCTCTTCGTACGCCGGCTTCGATTCCACCCTCGGCGTCGCCGATGAGATTGCTACGGCCGTTATCGCGGCCCGGCACCGTGGCATGGGCGCGGTGGTGCCAGAGGGCGGCTCGCGAGAGTTTTTGGCCACCCAGCCCATAGGAGTGCTCGCCGCCGATGAGGCCTTGGGCTTTGATGTTGGGTTTGTTGCGCAGCTCGATAAGTTGGGTGTGCGGCGCCTGGGTGACTTAGCGGCGCTGCCGTTTAAGCAGGTAGCCACCCGTTTCGGTGAGACCGGGCGTCGCGCGCACGAGTTGGCCCAAGCCCGTGCGGATAGGCGCGTAGCTCCAGAAATGGCGCGCCCAGACCTGGCCGTGGAAATGGAAGAGCGCATCGAGCGCGTGGACGCGGCGGCCTTCGCGGCCCGTCAGCTAGCGTCCCGGCTGCATGCCCGCTTGGAAGAGGCCGGCAAGGTCTGCCTGCGGCTGCGCGTGGTGGCGGAGTTTGGCACCGGCGAGGAGTTGGCGCGGGTGTGGCGCACACAGGAAGCGCTGACGGAGCAGGCCACCGCGGACCGCGTGCGCTGGCAGCTCGATGGCTGGCTCTCGCGTGCCACTGGTGGGGGCGCGGCTATCCGCCGCCTCGCACTGGAGCCGGTGGAGGTGGCCACCCCGTCCGCCACCGGGCTCTGGGGCGGAGAGGGATCTCAGGAGCAGGTCAAACGTGTGATCGCTCGCGTGCAATCGCAGCTGGGGGTTGACCGCGTGCTGCAGCCGCGGGCGGTGGGCGGCCGTGGGGTGGCCGAGCGCATCGAGTACGTGCCCTATGGCGAGCAGCGCGACGCACCGCCACAAGGCGAGTGGCCTGGCCGTATTCCGGCACCCCTGCCTGCGCGGCTGGGCGGTGGGCCTAATCATCCGGCCGCGCGCATCCGGCTTATCGACGCCGCTCGTCGCGAAGTATTCGTCACCGCCGAGGCTCTCCTTTCGGGGGCGCCGGTGGCATTGAGCTGGGGCGCTCATCGCTTCCGCGTGCTGGGCTGGGCCGGTCCCTGGCCGGTGGATACGCAGTGGTGGACTAGTAACCCGCAGCACGTAGCGCGCCTGCAGGTGGTGGGCCAAGCCGACCACGAAGAGCACCAGCGGGCCTGGCTTTTGGTATGGTCCGGCGGGCGCTGGCGGGTGGAGGCGACCTATTAATCGCGAATATCGACTACGAGGCGGGTGGGGTTATCGAGCACCTGCACGGAATAGGGCTTGCGCGAGGTCATGCCGATGACGAATTGGCAGCGGCCCTCGTAGGTACCGCCATTGACCACCTGGGTGACGACTCCCTCTACGGGGGCATCCACCACGCCGATGTGGGGATCGTCCTTCCCCGCCTCGAAGGGGTAGACCACGCCGTCGATATTGACATTGAGTGCGGTCTCGCCGGAGTGGTCAATAGTCTTGCCAGAACCCTGCTGCGTGGGCGTGTCGGCATAGTCTACGAACCAGCCGGGAGAGCCGCTGCCGTCGAGTTCAAAGACAACGCGTTCAAAACCCTCGTGCTGGCCGATGCGCACGTTGGTCACCGTGAGCTCGGAGGGGGCCTGCGGCCGGAGGGTTTTCATTTCCATATTGGCCTGGCCTAGTGGATTGAGCCGGGAATTATCCGCAGATGCAGCCATGGTGGTGCGGTCCGTCTCTTGGGCGGCGCAGCCGCTGAGGGAAGCAGCGACGAGGAGTGTTGCGGCGAGACGGACTTTTAGCATGCCCCCTAGGTTATAGTTTCGGCCGTGAACTGTATAGCCGAGGGGGTATTTCGTGGCCGAATTGTGGCCAAGGGTGTGAGCTGAAATGCAGAAAGGTTAGGCTTAGGTATATGACCGAGTTCTGTTCAGATATCCAGGTAGAGCCGCTGCCAGGCACGGCGAAGAAGGAATCCGTCTATGTGCTTTTTGAGTGGCCGGGCGGATGGTCGCGAGACGTGCTCGATGGCGATACCTTTGGGCCGGAGCTCACGGCGCAGCTCAAGGCCAAGCTGAAGGGCGTGGCGGGGCTGCAGCTTATCCGCCGACCGGGCCGCGACGGCCGCCAGGTAGGCAAGATGCACCGCTGCTACCTGGTGTGGGCCGAGCGGGGAGTGATGGAACTCGTGCTGCTGACGGGGCCGGAGAAAATCCTCGATCTGGATCTGACAGGGCCTAGACGCAATGGAGGCGGCGCAGTGGAAACACCGCTGGTTTTGGTGTGTACGCACGCGAAGCGCGATACCTGCTGTGCGGTCAAGGGGCGGCCGTTGGCCGCGGAGCTGGTGGAGGATTACCCGGATATGGTCTGGGAGACCTCGCACACGAAGGGACACCGGTTCGCGCCATCGGTCATGCTCATGCCGTGGGGCTATTCCTTTGGACGAATGAATAAAGAAGCCGCCGCGCAGATGATTGCGGCGGCGGCGCGGGGAAAGTATTTTTACCCGGTAAATCGCGGGCGCGGTATTTTCGGCCCGCGCGGCCAGGTGGCGGAGTTGGCGGTGGCCCGAGCGCTTATCGACGCCGGCGAGGAGCTCTCCTACGGCCAGCTCACCGCCACTGATAGCGGCGAGGTCAGCCACATTGACGGCCGGCGCTGGCGCGTGACGCTCGAGGAGCGCGAGGTAGAAGGTGTGGTTTCTTCGTGTGGTGACGCCCCGAAGACGGGCCAAGCCATCGTAGCGACCGGCGTGGAGCCGGTCGCGGGGTAGGGCGCCGTCGGCAAGCGGGGGCTAGCGGCGCATGACCTTGGAGGAGAGCCAGTTGCCGAAGAACTGGGCGGCCTGCACCAGCACGATGATGATGAGCGTGGCCACGACGGTGACTTCCCATTCGAAGGCGCGGTAGCCGTAGACGATGGCAAAGTCACCCAAGCCGCCGCCGCCGACGTAGCCGGCCATAGCGGACATGTCCACGATGGCGATAAACAGGAAGGTGTAGCCCAAAATCAGTGGGCCGAGGGCCTCCGGGACGATAACGGAGGTAATGATCTTCCACGGCGAGGCACCCATGGAGCGGGCGGCCTCGATAACGCCGGGGTCGATGGACACGAGGTTTTGTTCCACCACGCGGGCTACGGAGAAGGTCGCGGCGATGACCATGACGAAGGTGGCCGGTCCGCGGCCGATGGACCCGCCCATCACTATGACGGTCAGTGGCTGGGCAAAAGCCAGCAAAATGATGAACGGGATGGGGCGGACGAAGTTAACCAGCAGGTTGACAATGAAATAGACGAACCGGTTTTGCAGGATGCCGCCCGTGCGGGTGGTATAGAGCAGCATGCCTAGGCCAAGGCCGAGGATGCCGGAAACGATGAGGGTAGTCGAGACCATGATGAGGGTATCGACGATGGCATCGGCCAGTGAAGGGCCGAGGCGGTCCCAGTTGGCTTGGGCGAGGGTGGTGACGGTCATCGTGCAATCTCCTCAATCTGGGTGGTGGTAGAAAGCGTGCGGTAGAACTCTTCGATGGCGTTATTGTCGCCGCTGAGCCGTACGGTCAGTTTGCCAAAGGAATGCTGCTGCAGCGTGGTGATGCCGCCGTGGACGACGGCGATGGATACGCCGGCTTCCTTAAGGCGGGCGGCGGCGGTGAAAAAGCCGGATTCCTCGGTGAGGTTGATGGTAAATAGGCGGCCTTCGTGTGCGAGCAGGTCGTCGGTTTCAACGACGTCGGGCTCGTTGCGCAGCGAGGTGGCTACGAACTTGGCGGCCACGGAGGTCTGTGGGTTGGAGAAGACCTCGTAGACGCTGCCTTGTTCCACGACGCGGCCGTTTTCCATCACGGCGACCTTATCGGCGATGGAGCGTACGACTTCCATCTCGTGGGTAATAACCACGATGGTGATGCCAAATTCCTTGTTTACCTGACGCAGTAGGTCGAGGACTTCCTGCGTGGTGGTGGGGTCGAGGGCGGAAGTTGCTTCGTCGGCAAGCAGCAGCGAAGGGTTGGTGGCCAGCGCACGGGCAATGCCGACGCGCTGCTTCTGGCCGCCGGAAAGCTGCTCTGGGTAGCTCTTGCCCTTGTCTCCTAGGCCGACGAAATCCAGCAGCTCTTGCACGCGCTTGGCGCGCTCCTGCTTGCCGACGCCCTGCAGCTGCAGCGGGTATTCAATATTGCCGGCCGCGGTGCGCGAGTTCATCAGGTTGAACTGTTGGAAAATCATGCCGATATTGCGGCGAATGCCGCGCAGCTTCTTCTCGGACATGCCAACGATATTGGTGTCATCAAGCAGCAGCTCTCCCGCGGACGGGGTGTCCAAGCCGTTGATCATGCGTACAAGGGTGGACTTGCCGGCGCCGGAGTAGCCAATGATGCCGACAATTTCGCCGGGCTCAATGGTCATGGAGACATGGTCGAGTGCCTTAACTCGCGCCTTTTTCTGCTTAAAGATCTTGGTGATCTCGCGGAACTCGATGCGGGTGCCGCGTTGAGTGGAATCTGCCACGTGTTTGCGTCCTTAGTTAGGAAAGTGCCAAACCCCGCCGGGGGTTCCGGCGGGGTAAAAGCAAGGGTGATTAGTCCAGATCTGCTTCGAGCTTATCTAGGATCTTCTGCAGATCCTCCTGGCTGCGCTCCACCTCGACGGAGGTGCCGGCGGAGTCTTCATCGACGCCCTCCTGGACGGCGTCGGAGTGCCATAGCTCGGCAAGCTTCTTGATGTCTTCGTTATCGGCGTCCTCCTCGCGAACGGCGAAGACATTGATGTACGGTTCTGCTTCTTCAGAATTCGGATCGTCTTGGAAGATGGCAGTCTTCGGATCGATGCCGGCACGCTCCAGGAAGGAGTTATTGATAATCGCCGGGGTGCCCTCGCCGTGCGCGGACGTGGTCTGCGCGGCGTCTACCGGGGTGACCTTGACCTTGGACTTCTTTTCATCAATATCCAGCGGGGTGGGCTCCAAGTTGTCCTTATCCTTCAAAGTAATAAGGCCGGCCTGGACCAGTACGTTGATGGCGCGGGCCTGGTTGGTGGAGTCATTCGGGATGGCGACCTCTTCGCCCTCGATGCCGTCGAGGGAGTCGTGGTCCTTCCAAAACAGTGCTAGCGGCACGATTTCGGTGGCCACGATAGGCACCAGGTTGGTGTCATTGCCGTGGTTGTACTCCGCTAGGAACTTCAGGTGCTGGAAGTTATTGGTATCCAGCTCGCCCTGGTCCAGAGCCTGGTTCGGGGTGTTGTAGTCCGCGAATGGCTGGATTTCAATGTCATAGCCAGCGTTCTTCGCTTCCTGCTCGAATGCTACCCACGCCTTCTTGGCGTCGTCGGTGGTGCCCACCTTGATGGACTTGGAATCATCGGAGGAGCAGGCCACCAAGCTGGTGGCAGCGATGGTTACAGCGGCAGTAGCAGCCACTACGCGACGGATCTGCATGGGGATTCCCCTTCTTGTAGGAGTTGAAATAATTTGTCTGTTTAGCAACTTAGCAATCGGCGAACCGCTTTGTCTATTGTCGGCATCACGTCTTACGGGCTTGTATAGAACAATAATTCGATATTACGCTGTGTGGAGTGGAATTTAATGGCGGAAAAGCACTGTCGTGGTCGCGGGTGGAGCGCATCCTCTCCGGTCGCGAATCTGCCGTACCCGTGCCGGTTAATCACCTTCATGGGCCAGCCGATTCTGCTCAGCGCGGCCATTCCGCCGTCCCTTTTGCGGAGTTGCACGCGGTAAGTTCGTATAGTTTTCTTGACGGTGCTGCTGAGCCGGAAGAGCTGGTTGGCCGGGCTATGGAGCTGGGGCTCGAGGGGCTGGCCATTGTGGACCGCGATGGCTTTTATGGGCTGATGAAATTCGCTGAAGCTGCTGCTAAAGCGAATCTCCCGGCCGTATATGGCGCGGAACTATCGCTCGCGGAAGCGCCGGTGACCGTGCTGGCGCGCACCCCGGAAGGCTATCGCCGGTTGTCGCGCCTTATTGCGCGCGCCCGGATGGAGGCTGGGGAGAAGGATCGGGTGGATTATCCGCCACTAGATGAGGTGGCGCGCGAGCTGGAAGGGGAGTGCTTCTTCCTGGTGGGGTCGGAAGCGTTAGCAGAAATCGATAACCTGCTCGAAAGAATAAAAATAGACAGCATAGTTCTCGAATATTCGTGCAGCATGTCCCCTGAAGACGCGGATCGGCACCGTTTCCTCGATAAATACAATAACTTGCGGGCCATCGCAACCGCACGGCCTGCGGCGGCGACCCGTGATCAGGCTCGGCTCGCCGCCGCCAAACGAGCCCTAGCCCGGCGCGAATCCCTCGCGGCCGCTGCGCCGCACGCCCACCCCATGGGCGCCGGCTGGCTACGATCCGGTGAGCAGATGGCACAACTTTTACCTGACCGGCCGGAGCTTATCGCCGAGACCGTGGCACTGGCCCGCGAATGTTCCTTTACCTGGGACGCGCTTGCCCCGAACCTGCCGCACTTTCCCGTTCCGGAGGGGCACACCGAGATGAGCTGGCTAGAACGCGAGGTCTGGCGCCGTGCCAAGGAGCGTTATGCCTCGCGCCCGGCCGAGATTAGGCAGGCGGCCAGGAAGCAGATTAGGCATGAGTTGGGCGTCATCAAGCAGCTGGGCTTTCCCGGCTACTTCCTGATTGTGTGCGACCTGGTGGATTTTTGCCGGCGCGAGAATATTTTGTGCCAGGGCCGCGGCTCGGCCGCTAACTCTGCGGTGTGCTTCGCGCTGGGCATTACCAACGCCGAGCCTATCTCCGCGCAGCTGCTTTTTGAGCGCTTCCTTTCCCCGGACCGCGATGGCCCGCCCGATATTGATATTGATATTGAGTCCGGCCGCCGCGAGGAGGTAATCCAGTATGTCTATCGCACCCACGGCCGGGAACGCGCAGCACAGGTGGCCAATGTCATTACCTATCGCCGCAAGGGCGCGACCCGCGATGCCGCCCGCGCGCTGGGGTATCCGCAGGGCTCGGCCGATGCGTGGTCGAAGGGTACCTCCGAGCCGCCTGCCGATGTTTCCTCACTGGCTGAGCAATTCCTCGGCCAGCCCCGCCACCTAGGAATCCACTCCGGCGGCATGGTGCTGTGTGACCGCCCCATCGCGGACGTCGTGCCGATGGAATGGGCCCGCATGGAAAACCGCTCCGTGCTGCAATGGGATAAGGACGATTGTGCGGCCGCCGGCCTAGTGAAATTCGACCTGCTCGGCCTTGGCATGTTGGAGGCGCTGCACCACATGATTGACGCCGTGCGCGCTACCACCGGCCGCGAGGTGCACTTGTGGGAGCTCGACCTCGCCGAGCCGGAAGTCTATGACATGCTCTGCCGCGCCGATGCGGTGGGTGTCTTCCAGGTGGAATCTCGCGCGCAACTAGCCACGTTGCCGCGCCTGAAGCCGCGCCGCTTTTTTGATCTCGTGGTGGAGGTCGCACTCATCCGCCCCGGCCCCATCCAAGGCGGATCCGTGCATCCCTACCTGCGCCGCCGCGATGGCTTGGAGGAGGTCACCTATGACCATCCCGTGTTGGAGAAATCCCTGGGCAAAACCCTGGGCATCCCGCTTTTCCAAGAACAGCTGATGCAGATTGCCGTAGACGCGGCAGGTTTTTCCGGCGCCGAGGCCGATGACCTACGCCGCGCCATGGGGTCGAAACGTTCCCCGGAAAAGATGGACGCGCTGCGCAGCCGCTTCTATGCTGGTCTGCGCGAGACCAATGGCATCGAGGGCGAGGTAGCCGATAAGCTCTGGACCAAAATCGTGGCCTTTGCCGCCTATGGCTTCCCCGAATCGCACTCGCAGTCCTTTGCCTCGCTGGTGTATTTCTCTGCGTGGTTTAAATACCACTACCCGGCGGAATTCTGCGTGGGCCTGCTGCGCGCGCAGCCGATGGGCTTTTATTCCCCGCAGTCGCTCATCCAAGATGCCCGGCGCCACGGTGTGCGGGTGCTGCCGGTGAGTATCAATGATTCTGGTGCGCAGGCCCGGGCGACAAGGTCGGGCGAGATTCGGTTGGGCCTGAACCTCATCAAGGGGCTGGGGGAGTCCGCCGCCGAGCGCGTGGAGGCGGCCGCGCCTTTTACTAGCGTGTCCGATCTTTCGCGCCGGGCGGATCTCAGCGTGGAGCAGGTGGAAGCGCTGGCCACGGCTGGGGCATTGGAGTGTCTGGGGTTGGATCGTCGGCAAGCGCTGTGGCAGGCCGGCGTTGCCGCCACCGAGCGCGAAGGCATGCTGCCTGGCACTTCCGCGCTGGCTGCACCGCACCTGCCCGGTATGTCCGCCTTCGAGCTTATGGCTACCGACGTCGCTTCCACCGGCGTGACCCATAACCAGCAGCCCATGGAGCTGGTGCGTGCCTCGCTTGCCGACGTCCTGCCTGCTTCCCAACTTCCCCATGTTCCCGATGGCACCCGCGTGCGCATCGCCGGCATTATTACCCACCGCCAGCGCCCGCGTACTGCGTCTGGCTTGACCTTTTTGGGCGTGGAGGATGAAACCGGCCTGATGAACGTGATGGTTTCGCCCGGATTGTGGTCGCGGCATAGGGTCCTGGCCCGCACCGCCCGCGCAATGATCATCCGCGGCATCGTGCAAAACGCCACCGGGGCGGTCAGCGTGGTCGCGGACAAGCTCGAGCCGCTGGACTTTGGCGAATTCCTCTCCCGCGGCTCCCGCGATTTCCGCTAGTTGCCTCCGCTGCGCAGCTCGTCTGCGTTGAGTTTATTGGCCAATTCTTTGGCTACCGCAAAAGGGATCCACAGCAGTTGGGTGTAGATGAGCTTGGCAAAGAAGATGGCGATACTAGCCCCCGAGGTCGCCTCCTCCACTGCAACCTGCTCCGCCCCGAGAAAGCGCAGGCCGAATGCGGTGGTGACGGCGACGAGGAAGAGCACTATAGAAATAACCACTGCGGTCTTAAGCCCTGTGTCGCGGGCGTCGGTATGCAGGCGCAGTTCGTACTCATCCATCTCCGTGGTGGGTTCATCGAGGCGACGGATGGACTGCCGGAGCGACGTGGTGTAGATGGTGGCCGCGATACCGGCAATCGGCCATAGCAAGTTAGACAAGCTGAGCGTGAAGAAGTGCAGGGCCGCAGCCACGATAGCCAGGCCGAGGAAAATATCGCCGGCCAGGACAAGGCGCTTGCGGCGAGAAACGGAGGCGGGAATCGTGTTAGCCATTAGGAATTCTTCCTGTAGATTTCAGTGGACATGGGGGAAAATTCCTGGCGGGAAAAAATAGCCTCCACGGGGAGGTCAAAGACCTCACAGACGCGGAAGGCTAAGTCCAGGCTGGGCGAGTGGTCGCCGCGCTCAAGCGCGCCGACGGTCTGAGGGTTGACGTCGATGGCCTCGGCCAACTGTGCGCGCGACATGTCCCGCTCGGCGCGCAGCACACGAACCCGGTTATAAATGGGTGCGGAGGGCTTCTTCTTTGGGGACATAAGTCAAAGTATTGCATAAACCTAACACCCTGGCAAGGGTTGCTACTCGACGCCGAAGATATCCCCTGGCTGGCAGTCCAGCGCCGCGCATAATGCTGCCAGAGTGCTAAAGCGTACGGCCTTGGCCCGATTATTCTTCAGAACGGAGAGATTAACTGGAGTGATGCCGCGCTGGATGGCCCACCAATCGATGCCGAGCTGACGAGGGTACCAATGGTTTTCCGTTAAGGAAACGGTAAGTTGCCCAAGGGCTTCTCCTGATTGTTACTGTCAATAACTATGAGCGAAGAAATGAATCCCGTCTCGCCGCGGCTGGTGACCTCGCGCTATATCCACCATTTGAGCTGGATGTTTCTGCTCGCCGCGGCCGCCGCTGCAGCGGGGTTTTGGTGGACCCCGTGGTTCTACTGGGCGGCCGGTATCTTCGTCGGTCTTTTCTTCTGGCTGCTCTGGCTCATTCCCGCTCAAGTGCGCAATATGGGTTGGCTCGAAACCGACGACGAGCTGCTTATCACCCGCGGCAAGCTCTGGTACACCTTCACCGTCGTGCCCTACGGCCGCATCCAATTCGTCGACGTCACCTCCGGGCCCATCGATCGCGCCCTCGGGCTGAAAAAGCTGCAGCTCCACACGGCTTCGGCCAGCACGGATGCCACCATCAAAGGCCTAGAAGCCCCGCTTGCCGACGCCCTCCGCACCCGCCTTGCCCACCAAGCCCGCGAACGGATGAGCAGCCTATGAGCCCCCAGCCGAGCTTCCGTCGCGTCCACCGCCTTACCCCACTGTTGCGTCTGTGGTCGGTCATCCTGGCCCTCATCGCGGGCTTCGCCCTCAACGCCAACATGGAGGCCCTGCGCGATATCTTTGCCTTTATTACCGGCGAACACCGCGGCGAGGCCTTGCGTGATACCGCCCTTGCCCTCGCCGGTTTCATCGCGGTCTGCGCGGTGGTGTGGCTCGCCTCCGGCCTATGGTGGCGCCGCATGGGTTATCAGCTCGGCGCGGAAGAGCTTTCCCTGCGCCGCGGCCTCTTATCTGTCCAATTGCGCACCGCGCGCTATGACCGCACCCAGGCCGTTGACGTCGTGGAACCCGTCATCGCCCGCCTCTTTCGTCTTGCGGCCGTGCGGGTGGAAACCGCAGGCGGCCAATCATCTGTCATCGAAATCGCCTACCTCAAAAAGTCTGACGCCGAGGCCCTCCGTGATGACATCCTCGCCCGCGTTCACGGCGCTCCCACCTCCCAAACCGAGGCGCCGGCCGAGGAATCGGCTGAAGAAACGGCCGAGGAACCAGCTCTCGTGCCCGAGATCCCCATCGCCCGCTCCCTTATTGCTGCCGCGTTGCGCACGTCCACGCTTTTCCTCGTCGGCTTCCTTATCCTCGTTGTGGTTACGCGGCTGCCGCTCTCGACCGCGCTGCCCATCCTCGTCGGCGCGCTGCCCAATGCCTGGAACGTGCTCGATTCTTCCTGGCGTTATACCGCCCGCACCGACGGCGAGGTCCTCAACATCACCTACGGCCTGGCCGATCGCCGCCGCCAAAGCATTCGCCTCGACCGCATCCACGCCGTACAGATAACCCAGCCGTTCCTCTGGCGGCCGCTGGGCTGGTACGAGGTACGGGTCTCGGTGGCGGGGTATGGGGCGTCGGCAAGCGGAAAGGCTTCTGGTTCCACCCGCATCCTGCCGGTGGGCACCCTCGCCCAAGCCCGGCAATTCCTGCCGGCCGACGCCGCGCCCACCTACGCCTCGCCGGCCCGTGCCAAGTGGGTTTCCCCGCTGGACTACCGTCAACAAACCGTGGCGCTTACCGACGGCTACGTCATAGTGCGCAACGGCCGGCTCAATCGCCGCGTCAAGGCCATCCACACCTCCCATATCCAGGAGCTGACCTACCGCCGCGGGCCGATTTCCCAGGCGCTCGGCCTAGCCACCGTCGGCCTCGACCTAGTCCAGGGCCCCGTGCGCATGGACGCGCGCAACCTCACGCTTGCCGACGCCGCCACACTCCTTACCCAGCTGCGCTCCCGCCAACTGCCGGGACTTAAACCGCCCCGTTAAAGCCCAGCTGGCGCCAAGCCTCGAATACGGCCGTCGACGCCGAATTCGACAGGTTCATCGAGCGCCTGGCAGGCACCATCGGAATGCGCACGCGGTCCGTTATGCGCGGATGGTTAATATGCTCCTCCGGCAGGCCGGTCGGCTCCGTGCCAAAGAGTAGGACATCGCCTTCTTGGTATTCGATATCCGTAAACCACTTATCCGTATGCGTGGTAAACGCGAAGACGCGCGCGCCCGGCAGCGCATCCATGCAGGCCTGGAAGTCCTTGTGAATCTGCACATCGGCCAAATCGTGATAATCCAGACCGGCGCGCTTTAAGTGCTTATCGTCGAAATTGAAACCCAGTGGCTCAATCAGGTGCAGGCTCGCACCCGTCACCGCGGCCGTGCGAATCGCGTTGCCCGTATTAGTAGGGATGACTGGGTTATCAAAGACAATGTGCAGCTGGCTCATGCCTTCAGTCTAGGATGGTGGCTATGAGCGCTACCAAACTAGATGGCACACTGTACCGCGACGAGATTTTTTCCGACCTTGCCCAGCGCGTGTCCGCGCTGAAGGAGAAGGGGATTACCCCTGGCCTGGCGACCGTCCTCGTAGGTGAGGATCCGGGCTCCCAATCCTATGTGAAGATGAAACATCGTGACTGTGAAAAGCTTGGCATCAACTCCATCCGCAAGGACCTGCCGGCCGATATCACCCAGGAAGAACTAGAAGCCGTCATCGATGAGCTCAACGCCGATGATGCCTGCACCGGCTACATCGTCCAGTTGCCGCTGCCTAAGCACCTGGATGAAAACGCCATCCTCGAGCGCATTGACCCCGCCAAGGATGCCGATGGCCTGCACCCAGTCAACCTGGGCAAGCTCGTGCTCAACGAGGAGGCGCCCTTGCCGTGCACCCCGAACGGCTGCCTGCATCTGCTGCGCCGCTTCGGCGTCGAGCTCAACGGCGCCAAGACCGTGGTCATCGGCCGTGGTGTTACCGTAGGCCGCCCCATCGGCCTGATGCTTACCCGCCGCAGCGAGAACTCCACCGTCACGCTGTGCCACACCGGCACCAAGGACTTGGCCGCTGAGACCCGCGAGGCCGATATCGTCATTGCCGCCGCCGGCCAGCCCCACATGCTCACCGCGGACATGATTAAGGAAGGCGCCGCGCTTCTCGACGTCGGAGTCTCCCGCGTCGACGGCAAGCTCACCGGCGACATTCACCCAGATTGCTGGGATAAGGCCGGGTTCGTCTCTCCGAACCCAGGTGGCGTCGGCCCGCTGACCCGTGCCTTCCTGGTACGCAATATCGTCGAACGCGCGGAAAAGTTGGCGTGAATCTAGATAATCCGCACGACGCCGAGCTCGCGCCCTCCCCACTGCCGCCTACCGCGCAGTGGGCAGCAATTGGCATCTTCGTGGCCGGCGTGGTTATCTCCGGCGGCTATGCTGTCTTCGAATACTGGCGCCGGGCCACGTTCCTCCTCGGCCTGGCCTTGCTGTGGCTCACCGTGGTCCGACTGACGTGTGATTCCAGCCGCGTCGGCGTGCTGGCCGTACGCTCGCGCCGCTTTGACGCCTGCTTCACCGGCTTAGTCGGCGCCGTGATGGCCTTTCTGGCCTTTTCTGTGGACTCGCTCGGTAGCTAGTTATCCACAGGTTTTTCGTAGAGCCTTCACCTATTTCGGCCTGAAAGGATGTGGTTCGGCCGGTTATCCACAGGTAACCGCCCGCCTCCGCGCGCTGGGTTGCGCGGCCGGTTTAGGCTCGGGGCCATGATTTCGAACTACCTGGCTGCCGTGAACTCCCCGATGGTGCTCATCGGGGAGTGCGTTGGGCTGTCGGTAGAAGAGCTCGTCGATAAGGGCTTTAGTGATCGCGAGGCCGCCGAGTTTGCCCGCCTGGCCGATACTTACTTCGGCCGCACCTCCTTTGGCGCTAAACAGCGCGCCGCCCGCCGCACTTCGCTGCCGCTCGACGCGCTGAAAATTATCGAGCACTTCGCGCAGAAGATGAAAACCCAGCGGGCGGCTTGGGCACTGCGCGAGGCACTTTGCGCCCTGCGCCTTTCCACCAGCGAGATTGAAAAGTGCGCCCGCCGCATGGTGCGCGAGGAGCGCACCACCAAGCGCTCCGAAGGCGTGCGCTTAACCCGCCGCCGCGATGACCTGTGGACCCTGACAATTACCGCCGAGTCCGAGTTGGTTGCAGAAATTAATAACCACGTCTCCACCGTCGCCGATGCCCGTCGCGTCTTCGCCGAAGGCGCCTCTACCTCCACAATCACCACCAATGTGGTGCTTAACCTGAATGAGATGGTGAAGGTCACCCACGGCGAGGACGTCACCTTGCAGCTGACCAATGGCGCGCAGATATCTGGTGCGGATCTTGTCCGCCGCGCGCTTGCCGACGTCGGCTTTATCACCCTCATCCACCCCGTCACCGGTCCCGTAAACCTCTATCAATCGCGACGCTTGGCTACTTGGAAGCAACGCCAAATGGCGATGGCAGAAAACCCGGTGTGCCCGTGGCCCGACTGCCACACGCCGGCGGATGAATGCCAGGTCCACCATCTCACCCCGTGGCTGCTCGGCGGCGATACGAATCCCGAAAACCTCACCATCGCGTGCAAGTATCACAATGCTGTGAACGACGATGACCCGAATGCGCCGCCGCGTCGCGGCCGGCTCGAGCGCCGTCCTAGAGAAGGCATCGTGTGGCGCCCGCCTTGGGCGAAGCCACCCGACGATCGCTGAGCCGCTTCGTCCCTTCGCCGCCCCAGCGCAGCGCATAGTGCGCGCTGCGCGGCTTTGGCGATCCTTGCTGCCGCGAGTTTTTTAAATCGAGTACTCGGTGGGATCGCCTGCCGCTGCATCAATGCGTGGGTCCGGCTGGGAAAGTCTAAGGAAGTTGCGCAGTATGCGATCCATTTGGCGTGACTCGGTAAGGAAGGCGTCGTGGCCTACCGGGGAGACCACCTTGGCCATAGCCAATAGATTTCCCAGATTGCGCGAGATATGTTCTTGCTGGTGATACGGGTACAAGATGTCCGTGTCTACTCCTACGACCATTGTAGGTACCTTGGATGATCCCAGCGCGCGGTTGAGCCCACCGCGGTCACGGCCGATATCGTGGCGGTTGAGCGCCTCGGTGAGAGTGACATAGGAGCCGGCATCGAAGCGGTCGGCCAGCTTGATTCCTTGGTAATCCAGGTAGGAGTTAACGGCAAAGCGATTATCGCGGCGGCGGTAAGGCCCGAGCGGGTTCTCGCCGGTCTGTGCCTGAACGCCGAAGCGCTCGTCAATTTCTTGTTCGCCGCGGTAGGTCAGGTGCGCAATGCGGCGCGCGGCCGCCAGCCCCTCGCGCGGACGCTGGGCGGATGCGTAATAGTCCCCGCCGTGCCAGAAGGAATCTTGCTCGATGGCCGCGATCTGCGCCGACTGGATGCCAATCTGCCAGGCGGAGGCGCGGGCCGATACGGCGATGACGCAGGCCGCGTCGAGGAAATCGGGGTGCATCAGTGTCCACTCCAGCGTGCGCGCGCCACCCATTGAGCCGCCGATGACGGCATGCACGTGGGTGATGCCAAGTTCATGCAAAGCGGCACGCTCGGCCGCAACGAGGTCGCGCACGGAAAGCGCGGGAAAACGCGAACCCCAAGCACGGCCATCGTCTGGGTGCGGAGAAGCCGGGCCGGTAGAGCCTGCGCAGCCGCCCAGTGCATTGGTAGCGATAATGCACCACTTCGTCGTATCCAGCGCCTTGCCGGGGCCTACTAGGTCGGCCCACCACTCGGCCACATTCGAGTCCCCGGTTAGCGCGTGTTCGACCAGGATGACGTTATTGGCGCCATGGGGATCGCCGAGAAGGTGGCCGAAGCGGTGGTAGGCAATGTGGGCGTCGGCAAGCGTGGCGCCGGCTTCGGTGTGAAAATCGCCGATGCTAACTAGCTTCATGCCAGCGCGTTAAAGCCCAGCTCGAGGTCCGCGATGATGTCATCGATGTGCTCGATGCCCACGGACAGGCGGATAGTGGATTGAGTAATGCCGGCCGCTGCCAGCGCAGGTTCATCGGATTGCGAGTGCGTGGTGGTTGCCGGATGTACGGCCAGGGAGCGGGTATCGCCGATATTGGCGAGGTTGGAGTGGAGCTTGAGGGCGTCGATAAACGCCCAGGCTTCTTCGCGGCCGCCGTCGATGTCGAAGGAGAGCACGGAGCCGGTATAGGCATAGCCGAGCTTTTCCTTGGTGGCCTTATACGGCGAGGAGTCGAGGCCGGCGTAGTTGACCTTGGTGACCTTGGCGTGGCCTTCCAGGTACTCGGCGACGGCTTGGGCGTTGGCATTGTGCTTTTCGACGCGCAGTCCCACCGTCTCAATTCCATTCAGCGTCAGCCAGGCGTTGAAGGGGGAGATGGCGGCGCCGGTATCGCGCAGCAGGCCAGCGCGGGCCTTGAGCGCGAAGGCCGAAGCGCCGAGGTCGGCGTATTTGAGTCCGTGGTAGGCCTCATCCGGGGTGACGAAATAGGGGAATACGGGCTCGCCGTTGCGGGTGACGGTCCAGTCGAAGGAGCCGCCGTCGATAATCGCGCCGCCGACGGCCGAGCCATTGCCGGTATAGAACTTGGTAGTGGAGACCACGACGATATCTGCGCCGAGGTCCAGCGGCCGGGCGAGGGCGGCGGTGGCGATGGTGTTATCCACGATGAGCGGGACCTGGTTATTGTGGGCAACCTCGGCGATGGCCGGGATATCAAGGACATCAGCCACGGGGTTGCCGAAGGTCTCGCCATAGAATGCCTTGGTATTTGGTTGTACGGCATCTTGCCAGGAGGCCGGGTCGTCCGGGTCCTCGACGAGGGTGACGTCGATGCCTAGGCGCTTGAGCGTGACGGTAAAGAGGGTAGAGGTGCCGCCGTAGAGACGCGGGGAAGTCACGATGTGGTCGCCGGCCGAGGCGAGGTTCAAAATGGCCGCGGTTTCGGCGGCCTGGCCGGAAGCGAAGGCAACGGCCGCGACGCCGCCCTCGAGGGAAGCGAGGCGTTCTTCCAGCGCGTCCTGGGTGGGGTTGGTCAGGCGGGTGTAGATGGGGCCGGCGTCGGAAAGATTAAAGCGGTTGGCCGCGTGCTCGGCGTCGTTAAAAACGTAAGAGGTGGTCTGGTAAATCGGCACATTGCGGGCGTTGTGGTGCCCGTCGAGGTTTTGGCCTGCGTGTACAGAGCGGGTAGCGAAGGACCAGTTGGAATTGGAGTTATCGTATTTCGTCGTCATGCTTGGCAAGACTAGACCAAGCGGTATATATAGCGAACGATTTTGTAGAAACGCGCTGGCAGCCGTGAGAATAAAAATAGACCAAGCGGTCGGTGTGGCGCTTGGTCTGGTGGGGTGTCTTTCTTAGTGGCGGCGGTCGTGCTCCTCGAGCTGATTAGCAATGCGGCTAGTATTCGCGCGGGTGTCATTGCTATTGCGCACGAGCTTGACCACGAGGGCGATAATTCCAGCGAGGATAAGGACGAAAACGAGGATGAGAAGGAGCTCAATCGGACCTAAAGACATCTATTACCTTTCGTTTATAAACGTGGGCTTTACGGTATCACCCCTGTAAAGCCGCCGCGACTGCAGAAAGGCTTTCGCGTAGCTCGGTATCGCTGAGGTGGCCGAAGCCGAGTACGACGCCGTCTTCAGCTTCGGCCCCGCCCCAATAATCGCGCAGCGGGGTGAGTTTGATGCCGCGGGCGGCGGCGCGGGGGACAACGGCCGGGTCGCACAGTAGGACCGCGTGGAGTCCACCGTGGATGGGAAGGAGCTGGGTGCCATCGATGGAGCCAAGCGCTTCGGCCACTAGGTTGCGGCGGCGTTTATAGGTGCGGCGCATGCGGCCGGTGTGGCGTCGTAAAGCGCCGCTGGCAAGGTAGTGGGCGAGCGCGGCCTGGGGGATGGAGCCGACGGGTTGGCCGAAGATATCGCGCACACGGTCCACGGCCGGGCGCAAGCGTGGCGGGAGGACGAGGTAACCGCATGCAATCGAGGGGGAAATGACGGAGGAAAAAGTCCCGAGTAGCACGGTGTGTTCTGGGGCGAGCGCGGCCAGGGCGGGAAGTGGCTGGCCGACGTAGCGCAGCTCGGAGTCGAAGTCGTCCTCGATGAGGAGGGCGTCATGTGCGCGGGCCCATTCGACGAGCTCTGCGCGCCGGGCTGCAGGCAGGGAGCCGCCGTAGGGATATTGATGGCTGGGGGTGACGATGAGGGCGTCGAGGTCGGCGGTGGGAACAGTGACGCCGTCGCGGCCGGTGGGGATTTCCAGCAGCGTGTGGCCGAGGGCCTGGGGGACTCGGCGCAGGCTGGGGTAGCCGGGTGATTCCACGCCCACGCGCAGCGGGCGGCCGAGGGCGCGCAGGAGTACCGAAAGGCCATCGCGGGCACCGGCCGTGATGAGGATGCGGGTTGGGTCGACGTTAAGCCCGCGCATGTGGCGCAGGTGCGCGGCGACCTCGCTGGGAAGGTCGCCGGAGGGGTCGACGGCCGCAGCGCGCCACGCGGCCCTCCATTCAGGGGTGAGGATTCCCGCGGTGTCGGGCAGTCCGGGCGTCAGTGACACCAGCTCGGGCTCGGCGGCCGGTGTGGGGGCCGGCTCCGGGCGCGGGGCCCGGGCGTGGGGGAGCAGCGGGTTGATGACGGTGCCGGAGCCAACCTCGGCCGTAAGGTATCCCTCGGCCGTGAGTTGCTCGTAGGCGGTGACTACGCTGCCTCGGGAAACGCCGAGCTGGGTGGCTAAGGTACGGGTGGAGGCAACGCGCTCGCCGGGCAGGAGGACGCCGGCGGCAACCTGGGTGCGCAGGGCCGCGGCGATTTGCACGGGCAGCGGCCGCGTATCAGAGGGATCGAGGCGGAGAGGCACTCCTTCATCATAAGTGGTCTAATCCAACACGCTGAAAATGGCTCTTGTCTTGTACCAATTGTGTGGGCCACTATGTGACCTATGACTGAACAGGTAAATGAACAAGGACGCGCCACTACGCGCGTGAAGCGAGGACTAGCCGATATGTTGAAAGGCGGCGTCATTATGGACGTCGTCACGCCGGAGCAGGCGCGCATTGCGGAGGACGCGGGTGCGTCGGCAGTTATGGCGTTGGAGCGTGTGCCGGCCGATATTCGTGCGCAGGGCGGGGTGGCCCGCATGTCGGATCCAGAGCTAATTGAGGGCATCGTCGAAGCGGTGGACATCCCGGTCATGGCCAAGGCCCGCATCGGCCACTTTGTGGAGGCTCAGATCCTCGGCGAGCTGGGCGTGGACTTCATCGATGAGTCCGAGGTGCTCAGCCCGGCCGATTATGTCAACCACATCAATAAGTGGGACTTCGACGTGCCATTCGTGTGTGGCGCGACCAACCTGGGTGAGGCGCTGCGCCGCATCACCGAGGGTGCGGCCATGATTCGTTCCAAGGGCGAGGCCGGCACGGGCGATGTCTCGGAGGCCGTGAAGCACCTGCGCACGATTAAGGCCGAGATTGCCCGCCTGCGCCACCTGGATCGCGATGAGCTCTACGTCGCGGCCAAGGAGCTGCAGGCACCGTACGACCTGGTCGCAGAGGTTGCGGAGACCGGCAAGCTCCCGGTTGTGCTTTTTGTCGCCGGTGGCGTGGCCACGCCTGCCGACGCCGCCCTTGTCCGCCAGATGGGCGCCGAAGGCGTCTTCGTCGGCTCCGGCATCTTCAAGTCCGGCGAGCCCGCCAAGCGTGCGGAGGCCATCGTCAAGGCGGCGACCCTCTACGACCAGCCGGCCGAACTAGCCAAGCTTTCCCGCGGCCTGGGCGAGGCCATGGTGGGCATCAATGTCAACGACGTGCCCGCGCCGCACCGCCTGGCTGAGCGCGGATGGTAGCCACCGTTGGGGTGCTGGCGCTGCAGGGCGGCGTCGAGGAGCACCTGCGCATTCTTGATGAGCTCGGTGTTGCTACTCGCCGGGTGCGGGTGCCGCGGGACCTGGACGGGCTCGACGGGCTGGTGATTCCGGGCGGCGAGTCGAGTGTCATCGACAAGCTGGCGCGCAGCTTCGATCTGGCCAAGCCGCTGCGCGACGCCGCAGCTGCAGGCCTGCCCGTGCTCGCGACCTGCGCTGGGCTCATCTACTGTGCCCGCGAGCTCGATAACCCCGCGCCGGGCCAGCAGACCTTGGGCCTGCTGGATGTGACGGTGCGGCGCAATGCCTTTGGCAACCAGCGTTTTTCCGCCGAGCGGACAGTGGACGTGGTCGTTGCTAAAGACCAGTCGCTGCCGATTGAGGCGAGCTTTATCCGCGCACCGCTGGTCACCCGCGTAGGCGAGGGCGTCGAGGTCATCGCGACGGCGCCGGGTGAAAACGGTGATGCGGTGGTTGGCGTGCGCCAAGGCCGCGTGACGGCGCTGAGCTTTCACCCAGAAGAAAATGGCGACGCTCGCGTGCACGCCGCCTGGCTCGATAACTTCTAAATCTGCGCGCATACCAAAGCCGCCCCGCAGCGAATTGATGAACGCTGCGGGGCGGCTTTTGCCTGGGAAGAATTACTTCTTCAGTCCGTCAATGATCTCGTTGAACCTAGCAACTGGGCGCATGACGGCAGAGGTCTTCTCGTCATTTGGCCAGTAGTAGCCGCCGAGGTCGGCGGGGTTGCCCTGGGCGTCGACAAGCGCCTGGGCGATCTCGTCTGCCTGGGAGGACAGCTGGGAAGCCACGTCCTTGAAGGCTGCGGCGAGATCTGCATCATCGGTCTGGTTAGCCAGCTCTTCGGCCCAGAAGGTGGCCAGGAAGAAGTGGGAACCGCGGTTGTCGATTTCGCCTACCTTGCGGGACGGGGACTTGCCCTCATTGAGTAGGCGCTCGGTGGCCTTGTCCAAGGTAGCGGCTAGGACGCCGGCTTTCTCGTTGCCGTTGGTCTGCTTTTCGTGGCGGAAGGACTCGGCCAGGGCCAGGAACTCGCCGAGGGAATCCCAGCGCAGGTGGTTTTCTTCTTCTACCTGCTGGACGTGCTTCGGGGCGGAGCCGCCGGCACCGGTCTCGAAGAGGCCGCCACCTGCCATGAGTGGAACCACAGATAGCATCTTGGCGGAGGTGCCCAGCTCGAGGATGGGGAAGAGGTCCGTGTTGTAGTCACGCAGCACGTTGCCGGTAACGGAGATGGTGTCCTCGCCGCGGCGGATGCGCTCGATGGAGGTCTTGGTAGCGGTTACCGGGTCCTCGATGGAGATGTCTAGGCCCTCGGTGTCGTGGTCCTTAAGGTACTTCTCCACTAGGGACTTGATGTTGCGGTCGTGGCCGCGCTCTGGGTCGAGCCAGAAGATGGTCTTCATGCCGGACAGGCGAGCGCGGTTGACGGCGAGCTTGACCCAGTCCTGGATCGGGGCATCCTTGGTCTGGCAGGCGCGCCAGATATCGCCTTCCTCCACGTCGTGGGAGATGAGGACCTCGCCCTGGGAGTTGCGAACCTCAACAGTGCCCGCGGCCGGGATCTTGAAGGTCTTATTGTGGGAGCCGTACTCCTCGGCCTTCTGCGCCATCAGGCCAACGTTCGGCACGGTACCCATGGTGGTCGGGTCGAAGGCACCATTTTCCTTGCAGTCCTCGATAACAGCCTGGTACACGCCAGCGTAGGAGGAATCCGGAATGACGGCGAGGGTGTCCTGCTCCTCGTCGTTCTTATTCCACATGTGGCCGGAGGTACGGATCATGGCGGGCATGGAGGCGTCAATAATGACGTCGGAAGGCACGTGCAGGTTGGTGATGCCCTTGTGGGAGTTGACCATGGCAAGGTCGGGGCCGTCGGAAAGCGCGGCATCGAAAGCGGCCTTGATTTCTTCGCCATTGTCCAGGTTCTTCAGGCCCTCGTAGATAGCGCCCAAGCCGTTCTCGCCGTTGAGGCCGGCAGCCAGCAGCTCCTCGCCATACTTGTCATATACATCAGCAAAGAAAGCGCGGACGACGTGGCCGAAGAGGATGGGGTCAGAGACCTTCATCATGGTGGCCTTCAGATGGGTGGAAAAGAGCACGCCCTCTTCCTTGGCGCGCTTGACCTGTGCGATGAGGAACTCATCCAGAGCCTTGGCGGACATGAAGGTGCCGTCGATGACCTCGCCCTTGAGAACCGGCAACTCCGGCAGCAGGGTCTGCTCGCCGTCGGCGGTCTTAAGGACGATGGACAAGGTGTCCTCGTTTTCCAGGATGACGGACTTTTCATTGTGGCGGAAGTCGTTGTCCGCCATGGTGGCAACGTTGGTCTTGGAGTCCTTGGACCACTCACCCATGCGGTGCGGGTGCTTCTTGACAAAGTTCTTCACGGCCTCCGGTGCGCGGCGGTCGGAGTTGCCCTCACGCAGCACCGGGTTAACAGCGGAGCCCTTGACGGAATCGTAGCGGGTAGCGATGTCCTTTTCTTCCTCGGTGGAAGGGTTATCCGGGTAATCAGGCAGGTCGTAGCCGGCAGCCTGCAGCTCCGCGATGGCCTTCTTCAGCTGCACCAGGGAAGCGGAAATATTCGGCAGCTTGATGATATTTGCTTCCGGAGTCTTGGCCATCTTGCCCAGCTCTGCCAAGGCGTCTTCGACCTTCTGCTCTTCGGTCAGGCGCTCTGGGAACTGCGCGGCGATGCGGGCGGCCAGCGAAATATCTCGGGTTTCTACGTCAATGCCCGCAGTAGAAGCGAAGGCCTCCACGATGGGCTTGAGGGAGTAGGTCGCCAGCAGCGGCGCCTCATCGGTACGGGTCCACGTAATCTTTGCCATGATTCTCCTAATTAACGTTGGAAAATTGCTCAAGTGCCCAGAGTACCGATTTTGTGGGCGGCATGTGGGCCAGTTTGCTGATAGTGATCCCCCATTTGCGCCCCTTGAAAAGGGTTGCGTGGTTAGCATCACCCACTGGCTGGCGGGGTGGAGATATTCACGGCCGCCCGCTGCGGGCATGCTGCAGATAAACGCGGGGTGTACCCTCACTCTCCATGAAAATCATCGACGAGCTAAGCCCGCGCAGCGCCCATGAACCCCGCATTCGGCGTCGTCCGTTGCCTTTACAAACGGAGATTACCGCTGGTCGCCGCGCTATTGTCATGGTGGCGATGGCGCTTGGTGCCTTTGCCATTGGCACTACGGAGTTCGTGTCGATGGGCCTGCTGCCGCTTATCGCGGATGATTTTGGCATTTCGGAAGAAAACGCCTCGACTCTCATCACCATTTACGCGATGGGCGTGGTGGTCGGTGCCCCGCTGATTGCGGCCTTTACCGGCAAGCTCCCACGCCGTCGCTTGATCCTGCTGCTCATTGGATTCCTCGTGGTGGGAAACCTGCTATCGGTGGTGGCACCGAATTACGCCATCCTCATGGTGGCGCGCTTCATTGCGGGTATGCCGCACGGTGCTTATTTCTCCGTGGCGAACCTTTCGGCCGCATCCATGGCGCCTCCAGGCGGCCGCGGCAAGGCCATGGCCTACGTAGGCATGGGTCTGGCCATCGCCACGGTCATTGGGGTGCCGGCCGCGCAGGCGCTTGGCTCCGCGTTAGGCTGGCAGGCGGCCTACCTTGTGGTTGTGGCGCTGGGCATTATCACCGCCATTGCGTTGTTTTTCCTGATGCCGCACATGACGGAGATGAAACAGACCGATATCCGCACGGAGTTTGGGGCGTTTAAAAATAGCCAGGTGTGGTTCACCGTCATCATGGGCGTGGTGGGCTTTGGCGGCATGTTCTCCGTCTATACCTATATTTCTTGGACCATGACCGAGGTTGCCGGCATGGATCAGAGCCTCATCTGGGTCGTGCTCATGGCCTATGGCATCGGCATGACCATCGGCAATGCCTTCGGCGGCTGGCTGGCGGACCGCAACCTGGAGTTTGGCATCATTTTTGCCTTGGCCTGCCTGATCGTTATTTTGACGGCCTTTTATTTCCTCTCCGGACACGCCATCCCGGCCACGATTTGCTTTGGCTGCGTAGCGTTTATGGGCTCCACCTTGGTGCCTTCGCTGCAGCTGCGCTTGGTGCATGTGGCTGGCGACGCCCAGACTTTGGCCGCCGCACTCAACCAGTCCGCGTTGAACATTGCGAATGCAGCGGGTGCGACCATTGGTGGCGCCGTGGTGGGTGCCGGCTGGGGCTACTCCGCTCCGGCACTGGCGGGTGCCGGCCTGGCGGCTGCGGGTTGCCTGGTGTGGGCTGCGACGATGTGGGATAAAAAGCGCCTTGCTCGCCATTCATAAACGGACCGATATGCTGGTTGCATGACCCTTACCATCGCGAGCGTTAACGTCAACGGAATCCGCGCTGCGTGTAAGCAGCGCAATGAAAATAATCCCGGCATGAATGCCTGGTTAGAGGCGACTTCGGCCGATATCGTGCTCATGCAAGAGGTGCGCGCTACCCCGCAGCAGGCCGAAAAAGCCTTGGCCCCGGCCCTGGAGGCGGGCTGGCATTTGGCTCTTGCCGACGCCGCCGCAAAGGGCCGCGCCGGCGTGGGCATCTTGTCTCGCACCCCGCTTGCCGACGTCGAAGTGGGCTTCGGCTCCTTTAGCGACGCCGGCCGCTGGATTGCCGCTACCACCCGCGATATTCGCGTCGCTTCTCTGTACCTGCCTTCCGGTGATACGGGTTCGCCGAAATTGGATGAAAAGTACCGCTTCTTGGACGAGTTCCAAGACATTCTGGCGGATAACTCAGCGCGCACGAACCCCGATGGCAGCCCGGCCGAGATGGTGATAGGCGGCGATTGGAATATCTGCCACCGCGCCCAGGACCTGAAGAATAATAGGGCCAATGAAAAGAAGGCCGGCCACCTGCCCGAAGAGCGCGCCTTCATGGACCACGTCTTTGGTGCGTTCCCGGATGATGAGCCGCAGGAAAAGAAGAACCTGGGGCAGTGGCAGGGCGTTGTCGACTACGCCGGCGGCGAGCCGTGGGCCCCAACCACAGAGCCACAGTGGTTCGACGTAGCCCGTCGCCTCCATCCGGACGAAGACGGCCCCTATACCTGGTGGACCTACCGCGGCCAGGCCTTTAATAACAACGCTGGGTGGCGCATCGATTATCAGGCGGCTACCCGTCCGATGCTGGAGCGCGCGCAGCGCACCTGGGTGGAAAAGGCCCCCACCGTGGAGCAGCGCTGGTCCGACCATTCCCCACTAGTGGTGGAGTACAGCTGATGACGCCATTATTTAGCGTCCTTTACGTAGTCGGCATTACCGCCGAGTCTATGACCGCCGCATTATCCGCTGGACGCCAAAAACTCGACCTATTTGGTGTCACCATGATCGCCTCCATGACGGCGCTCGGCGGCGGCACGGTGCGCGATATGATCCTCGATGATCCTCCATTTACCTGGGTAGAGCACCCCATTTATTTGGTGATTGTCATCGTGGCGGCCGTGGTGACGGTGGGCATGTCCTTCCTTATGCACTACTTCCGCCATCTCTTCCTCATCTTGGATGCCCTAGGGCTCGCGGTCTTTTCGGTGCTGGGCACCCAAATCGCAGTCCACCTGGGCCACGGGTTCATTATTGCCTCGGTGTCTGCGGTGATTTCCGGCGTTTTTGGTGGCGTGCTGCGTGACCTGCTTTCAGATCGCATTCCGCTGGTCTTTTCCGGCGAATATTATGCCGCCATTTCCCTGCTGGCCGCGGCGCTTTTTATGGCGCTCTACCATGGCGGCTTGGCCGAAGAACCGGCCGCGATCATCACCGCCTCCGTGTGCTTTATTGCCCGCTTGGCCGCGATCTACTTCAAGAAGGGCTTGCCCGTCTTTGAATATCGTGATGCCGAACAGCAGATGGACCCGCGTTTGCGGTTGTCCGCGCGCATCGTGCGCGATGGCGCCCGCAAGGCCAAGCGCAAGGCAGGCGCGGCCACGCGATACGCCAGCCCCATCACGCGTCCGTTGACTAGGCCTTTAAGCCGCCCGTTTAAGAACAAGACACGAGCTTTTTCTACTGCGGCAGAGGGGGCGGACTACGACGATATTTCCAGCAACCGCATCGCGCGCCGCCCGAAGCAACAATCGATTACCCGGCCGAGTGGCCGGCACTCGCCAGGGGCGAGGGGAGTAAACGTGGAGCAGCAGTGGAGCTTCAATAAGGGGGACGTCGGCAAGCGCAAGGCGCCTAAACACAAGCAGTAGTGCTACCATAGGCAGGTCAAAAAATCAGTAATCTGCAACGGAGAAAGTTCATGGCTCGCGCAATTATTTCTTTCGTCCTCGGCGCTGTAATCCTCGGCCTGAGCATCTGGTGGTGGACCGTTGTTGGTCCGTCCTTCGCTTTCCTCGGCCCCATCGTGCTCATGGGCGTGGGCGGCGCGCTGATGGTTTCCGGTTGGGCCATCCTGATGGATGTGGTCAGCCCCACCTCCCGCAAGATTTAAAATCTTTGCGTCGCATTCCCTCTGCCCTCCGGGCGGGGGGAATTTTTCGATCCGGGAGGGACACTACTGGGGGAAGGGTGTGGACCGCGCGCCGGAGCTAGGGGGTAGGATAAAGCACCATGACTGCAGACAAATCCACCGTTTCCCGCGTCCTGTCCGGTATCCAACCCACCGCTGATTCCTATCACCTGGGTAATTACCTGGGAGCGCTGAAGCAGTGGATTGACCTGCAGGACGGCTATGATGCCTTCTACTTCATCCCTGACCTGCACGCGATAACCGTAGAGCAAAATCCCGAGGAGCTGCGCAACCGCACCATCGCGGGTGCCGCCCAGCTTATTGCCCTAGGCATTGACCCGGACAAGTCCACGCTCTTTGTCCAGTCGCACGTGCCTGCGCACACGGAGTTGACCTGGGTCTTTCAGTGCCTGACCGGTTTTGGTGAAGCCTCCCGCATGACCCAGTTCAAGGATAAGTCCGCCAAGCAGGGATCGGACCGCACCTCGGTGGGCCTATTTACCTACCCGATCCTCATGGCCGCAGATATTTTGCTCTACTCGCCGGATTATGTGCCCGTGGGCGAAGACCAGCGCCAGCACCTGGAGTTGACCCGCAACCTGGCCGAGCGCTTCAACAATAAGTACGGCGATACCTTCAAGGTGCCCGAGCCGTTTATCCCAGAGGGCGCGGCCAAGATTTATGACCTGCAGGAGCCGACCTCCAAGATGTCTAAGTCCGGAGCCAACCCCAAGGGTTTGGTCAACCTCTTGGATGCGCCGAAGACCTCGGCTAAGCGCATTAAGTCCGCCGTGACGGATGACTTGGGTTCGGTAGCCTTTGACCGCGAAAATCAGCCGGGTGTGTCTAACCTATTGGTCATCCAGTCCGCGCTGACCGGTGAATCCATCGATTCCTTGGTGGAGAAGTACGCCGACCAGGGCTATGGCCACCTCAAGGTCGATACCGCAGATGCGCTGCAGGAATTTACCACTCCGCTCAAGGCACGCTTTGATGAGCTGATGGCGGATCGCGGCGAGCTCGAGCGCATCCTGGCCAAGGGCGCAGAGACGGCGCAAGAAATTGCCCAGCCGCTTGTCGACGACGTCTATGAAAAGGTCGGCTTCCTTCCCCGCCGGCGCAAGTAGCCGGAGGCTGCTTCCCCCGCGCTCCACCCCACAAAGGGACAACAGGGCATTTGCCAGTTACTCTAGGTGGGATAAATACTGTGCGAGCAAGAAGGGAAGCACGTGCCTACCACCACGCAATCCTCCTCGAAGAAGACGGACCACTACGGCATCGAACGCGCCAATGCCGACGATCCCGGTGCGGTAGATAAGATCCGCGCCAAGTCCGGATTCGTTGATCATCTGATGCGCATGAACGAGCGCTATGGTGCAGAAGGCGGAAACCAATTTGCCGCCGGCATCACCTATTACTCGGTGCTGTCTATCTTCCCGCTCGCGATGCTGATCGTGGCTACCGTCGCCGCCGTCTTGGCTAATCGCGAGGACTTGCTCAATGACTTGCAGTCCCAGATCACCAGCTCGCTAGATGGCGATATGGGCGATACGGTCAACGAGATTCTCGATACGGCCATTGAGCAGCGCGGGGCCATGTTTGGTATCGGTGGTTTGACCACCCTGTGGTCCGGACTGGGCTGGATGAATAACCTGCGCATCGGCATCTCGGCTATGTGGGGCATCGACGCCAACGAAGGCGGTTCCTTCCTGAAGAAGAAGCTTTCTGACTTGGTAGGTCTCATCGGCCTGATCCTGGCGTTCCTCATCGCCTTTGGCGTGACTGCCGCCGGTTCCTCTGGTCTTACCCAGAAGATTTTTGAGAAGGTCGGCATCGAGTCCTTCCCGGGCATGGATTTTGTGATTTTCTTTGTCGGCTTGGCAGTGGGCCTCTTGGCTAACTTCATCGTCATGTGGTGGATGATTATGATCCTGCCGCGCACCAAGGTGCCGAAAAAATCTGGCCTCATCGGTGCGGCCATCGGTGCGGTGGCTTTCGAGCTGCTCAAGCAGCTGTCTACGGTCATCATGTCTTCTGCTACCGGCAGCCCGGCCGGCGCGGTCTTCGGTCCGGTCATCGTGCTCATGGTGGTCATGTACCTGATTTGGCGCGTGGTGCTGTATATCTCTGCGTGGACCGCCACCACCGCCGAGTCCCTGAAGTTTGCGCACCCGCCCGTCCCAGAGCCAGCCGTTATTCGCGTGCGCAATGAGGTCAAGGAGGGCGCACCGGCAGGCGCGACCTTTGGCATTGGTGCTGCTTTGGGTGCTGCGGCCGTGGGTGCGTTTAGCTTGCTGCGCCGCAAGTAAATCTCCTCCTAAGGGGTGAGGACGCCGCTGCTATTCGGCTTTAAGATAGAACATTATGAACGCCAATGACATCGCACCGAATCTTTATGAAGAGTGGGGACTAGACCGCCGCGATGGCGAGCGGGAACTCTTAGTTTTACTGGAGTCCAAGGATTTGTCGCTAGAGCAGCAAGGTCAAGACATCGAGGACCCGCGGCGTGCGCAGCTCCGCATCGCCGCCAGCGTCTTGGGGTCTGCTGCGAAGCGCGCGGAATACGATAAGGCGTGTGAGGCGGGTCTGCGCCCCACGTGGGGTGACTTGGGACAGCTGGGCGCGATAGGCCAGTGGAGCCCGCGGCCGCAGCAACAGCAGCAGCCGCAGCAGTCGCAGCAGGCTCAGTTTTTTCAGTCTGGTCAGGCGGCAGGACCGGGGTACCAAGCGCACCAAGAACCACGATTTGCGCAGACTGCTAGCCCTTACGGGTCGCCGTATTCACGCAACCCCTTTGCCCCGCAGCACAATCCATTCCCGCCGGCAACGGCGAACGCGGCCGTCCCCGCACCGCTGCTACAACACCCAGCGCCTGAAATCAGTCAGCGCGCCGGTCAAGATGCGCGCATCGGAATGGCCATTTTGGACCTATTCTTTTTCTCACTCATCAGCGGTAGCTTCGGCGGCGCGCTGCTTTCTGGTGGTGTGGATGAGCTCTCGACGTTTATCGGTGGTGCCATCATTTTGCTGCTCTACGTTTTGGGCACTGAGTGTTGGCTCGGCGCCAGCCCGGCCAAGCTGCTGATGGGCTACACAGTGCGCGATGTCGATACCAAAGAGCGGCTTAGCCTCACCCAGTCCGCAAAGCGTCAGTGGTGGCGCCTAGTCAATATTGTGCCGGGACCTGGTACCTTCGCCAGCTGGGTGGGTGCCGGCGTGCACACCTTCACCATTACGGAGAAAAATAACCGCCGCGGCTCCCACGATGAGTGGGCTAACGCCGAAGTAGTGAAAAAGCACCCACGCAAATAGCCAGCAAAGCTACAGCGCCAGCGATGACCCAGCCAAGCCACCCCTGCACCCCAGCTAAAGAGGAGTTTGCAGATTGTGCCTGGGTATCGGGCGCAGGTGTGGGTGCGGGGGAGGCAGGAGAGTCGGCGTCGGCAAGCAGCTGGCCTACGCCATCCCCAGGGGAAACCTTATAGGCCTCGTACAAAAGCTTTTGGGCCTGTTCCCAGGCACGCGGGCCGTGCTCCACGGTGGTATCGAGCAGGACCGCCTGCAAGCGCCGACCATGGCGATCGAGCGCACCGACGAAGGTATGGTGCGCATCATCGGTAAAACCCGTCTTGCCACCAATGCCGTCCGGATCGTTGAGGAAAAGACCGTTATCGTTTCCTAATTGGTAGCCATCAAAGTCGCCCCAGCCGGGAAAATCCACGGACTCCGTATCGACAATGCGCGCAAAGGTCGGGTTATGGAAGGCCGCGCGGTAAATGCGGGAAATATCCTCGGCCGAGGTAGACATCCCCGGGGCGTCGAGCCCGGAATAGCTGGCCGCAAAGGTGGAATTCGTGCCAATCTCGGCCGCCTTGTCATTGACCTTGCGCAAAGTGACCTCGTCGCCGCCCAATTCCTGTGCCAGCGCGTGCGCGGCATCGTTGCCGGAAGCCATGAGCAAGCCCTCAAGGAGCTGCTCCACCGTGTACTTGCCACCGGGACCGATGCCCACCGCAGAGCCGTCAATCTGTGCAGATTCTTCGCCTACCTCGACTTTCTTGTGCAGATCCAGTTCGTCGATGACCACGAGCGCCAGCAGCGCCTTAATGATAGAGGCCGGCCGGTAACGGCCGTTAGGGTCCTTCATCGCGATAATCTCGCCGGTATCGATATCGGAGACCATCCATGCTGCGGCCACTACATCCTTGTCCACATGGAACCCCGCAGGCAGGGTAGTGCCACAGGCCTCATCGCTATCCACCGGCGGCAGCGGGGTGGGAGAGGCTTGCCCGGGGGCGAGCCGCTCCGAGGTGGTAGTGGCCTTTTCCGGCCGCTCGGCGTGGGGGCACCTATCGGTATCCGGGGCAGTGGTTCGCGTGGTGGTAGGAGTAGTCGGCGCTTCCGCCAGCGCGAGCGGTGGGCCGCTCAGCAAGACGGCGGTGAGAGAACTAGCGAGAATTCTTTTCATGACATGACACATCTTAGGCCCGTGCCTACGATGGGACGCATGCATGACGCGCCTTTAATTAGCCCAGAAAATAAGGACTCCGCCGCCGACGTGGTGGCGCAGCTGCCTAAGGTATCCCTTTTTGAAACCATTACCGCCCCGGCTGGTTCGCCGGAAGAACTCACAGCCGCTCTCCGTGCGCGCTATGAAGCTTTGGCTGCCGACGGCGTAGTCTACGCAGAGGTGCACCTAGACCCCGCAGAGCTTGGCCTCGACGCTGCCGCTGTGGTGGAGGCCGCCGCAGCCGCCTGCATCGCTGGTCTTGACTCCCGCCTTGTCCTCGCTGGCTCGGCCCCAGAGGAAGCAGTGCCTGATGATGCCCCCGTGGTGGGTTATAGCCTGCCGCAGGGCCAAGCGAGCGGGGCCGCAGATTTTCGTGCGGCTTACCTGCCCACCCAGATCCAGGTGGGAGAAGACTTCGCAGAAGTAGAACGTGCCGCCCAGGCAGGCGTGAATCGCCTGATCCATCCGGTCAATATGATCGATGACTTCAGCGCGAATATTGAGGGCATTGTGCCCGGCCAGGCCTCTGGATACATCCGCGACCGTCACATCCCGCTCGTCTTTACTCCCCTTGAGGAAACCGAGGACCTCAATGACCACCCGCTGCCACTGCTGCAGCAACTGGGCTTTACCTGCACCATTTCCTCTGGTGATACCACGCTGACCAAGCAGTTCCTCACGCTAAGCGAGGCCTTCGGGTATGGGCTGGAGGAATTTTTCGATCTCACCGTCAAAGCGGTAGAGAATTCCTTCGCTGACCAGGAATTACGGCAGCATCTGCTAGAAACGGTTATCCTGCCAGCATACGAGGAATTATCTGATCCGGAGCTTGCTGGCCCGGACACGGAGGAATCCCTCGCTGATGCGGCAGACGCCGCTGAAGAGTAGAAACGATTAAAGGAGAATTACATGACTTCTGTACTTTTTGTTGTTACCGCCGCTGAGGAATGGACCCTGGCCGATGGCACCAAGCGCCCGACCGGTTATTGGGCCGAGGAGCTTATTGCCCCGCACCGCGTCTTCCAGGGCGCGGGCTGGGATATCCACTTCGCCACCCCGGGTGCGAAGGCTCCGGTCGTAGACGAGTACAGCCTGGAGGTACTGCCAGACAACGTGCGTGAGGCACAGGAGAACTACCTGGCAGAGTTGGGCGTAGCGCTTGAGAACCCGATGAACCTGGCCGATGTCAATGAGGAAAACTATGACCTCATCTTCTACCCAGGTGGCCACGGTCCAATGGAGGATCTGGCCTATGACCAGGATTCCGCTAAGCTCTTGCAGGCTCGCATGGATTCTGGCCGCGCCCTCGGCTTGGTCTGCCATGCCCCGGCAGCGATGCTGGCAGTGGATAACGAGAACTGGCCGTTCAAGGGCTACAAGATGACCGCCTTTAGCAATGCAGAGGAAGGCGAGGAGATGGTTGCCGCCGCTAAGTGGGCGCTGGAGACCCGCCTGCGTGAGCTCGGCGCGGATTACCAGGAAACCGATCCCATGTCCCCGAACGTGATTGTGGACCGCAACCTCTATACCGGTCAGAACCCGGCATCTTCCGAGCCGTTGGCACAGCGCATCCTGCGCGACTTCTAAATGCACATACCGCGAGTTCTCAAGGCCGGGGCAGCCCTAACCGGGGTTGCCGCGGCCGCGGGGGCGGTGGCGTATGGGCTAAGCCGCCGGCCGTACCTGCGCGAGGTGGCACCGGGGTTGCGCAGCCCGGTTTTATATCTGCCGATGCATGTGCTTCCCGACGCCACCTTTGCCCACGCCAGCCGCTTCTTCGCCACCATCGACTTTTCTCGACCAATCCGGCATGCGGTGGACATTACGGAGTTTTCCGCCTCCTTCGATGGCCACGCTTTTAGCGCCCGCGTACTTACCCCACGCGGCGCTACCGCAGGGGCAGCCGCATCAGGACCGCGCCCCGTGGTGGTGTGGACGCACGGCGGCGGCCATCTCATCGGTGGGCCTGCTATGTATGACCCGCAAAATGCTCGCATGGCGGCCGAGTTGGGCGCCATCGTGGTAGCCCCGCGCTACCACAAGTCCACCCAGGAGCCGTTTCCAGCAGACCATCATGAATGCTATGCCGCGCTGCGTTGGGTACAAGAACACGGCGATACCTTGGGCGGGGATACCTCGCGCATCGCCGTCGCCGGTGATAGCGCAGGCGGCGGACTCGCCGCAGGCTTGGTTCAACGTGCCTTCGACGAGGGGCACCCGGTCCGCGCGCTCGGATTGGTCTATCCCATGCTCGATCACCGCACCACGGATAAGTCCGGCGCGGTGGGCCAATTCATTTGGACGGCCGGCTCGAACCGCGGCGCGTGGTCCATGTACCTGGGAAACGATCACCTGGATGTTGACCTGCCGCGCTATGCTTCGCCGGCCACGCGCGGCGATCTCTCCGGCCTGCCGCCGACCTGGATCGGAGTCGGTGGCATCGACCTCTTCTGCGATGAATCCGTCGCCTTTGCTCGAGCCCTCGACGCGGCTGGCGTGGAAACCACTTTGGACGTGTGGGCCGGCGCCTACCACGGGTTTGACCAAATTAAACCCAAGGCCCCGCAATCGCGTGAGCTTATCGACGCCCTCATTGACCACCTCCGCCGCCACCTTTAGAGTCACATACTGGGGGAGGTCAAGCGATGAACTACAACACGCACGTGTCGTGGGTCGTATTTTTTGCCAGCCTTATTGTGCTCGGCCTGATACTGGGCGGGGTCTTTGGAATAGGAACTCTAGGCCGGTCCGTCGTCGGACTCGGCTCGTTTATCGCATGGTTGCTTTTCGATAAATACATGCGCGACCGGAGCCGACGCCAAGAAAAAGAAGTACGGGGCCACTAAACGCAGAAAGGCCGCCCTTTCTCCTCCTACCTGCTATGAGATGCGGGAAAGATAAGGCGGCGCAGACCGTGCTGGTTTAGAACTTGGAGAAGCGCTTGATGAGCATGTCTTCCAAGCCCTTCCAGGACTCGGCGTGCTCGTTGTATGGCTTGGACGGCACATAGCCGGCGTGCTCGGTAGAGCCGAGCATGTAGCCCAAGTAGTCCTGCAGGCGGGGGTTGGCCAGCATATAGGAGTTAATGGAATCGTCGCCCGCCCAGTCGGCGGCATCGGCGCATACTTCGTAGCAACGCGCCATCTGATCAGAATCGACGGCCTCTGGGCCCTTTTCGATATCGCGCACAATGCCATTGAAAGAGTACTGGTTATCCGGGTGGACCTGTACCTCCAATTCGCCGGCGTTGGCAGCGGAGACAACCTCTTCCCAGGTGGATACGCGGGCTAGGTCGTGGTCATCGTTGTCCATGATCCAGCGCACCAAGGTCTTCGGGGAATCGAAGGTGAAGATCTCTCCCCACTTGCCCAAGAAAATGGGCTTGCCGTCCAGGTAGGTGCGCAAGGTGTAGACGGACTTGGATTGTGCGGTGATCTTGATGGGATCGATGCCGGCGGCGGCCCACGGGGAATTATCGTACGGGTCGGCTGCCTCGGCGGCGGCCTTGCGCTTTTCCTCGGCTTCCTTGGCCGCAGCGGCGGAGGCGGCGGCAGCAGAAGAGATGCGCTCCTTGGCATCGGAAACCTTGGCCGCGTCAAAGTCATCGGTGGAGACCACGCGAACGTGCTGATCCAGATCCTCGATGACTCCCTTCCAATTGCCGGCGATGACGTGGCCCACGCCGGACCACTCGCTCATGCCCTGCTCGCCGGAGTAGTGGTCGGCGCCGCGGGAGACATTGCGCAGAATGGAGTGGGAAGCGAAGAAGATGGTGGTGTGTTCTGCACCGGCGACGTCAGCAAGCGCGGAGGCAATCTCCAGGTTGCGGGCCACGGTGGACACGTTCTGGTGGCTCGGGCGACCAGCCAGTGCCTCCGGCATGCCGATGAGGTCATACTCATCGCGCCCGGCTGGGGTAACGCGGTCGGCATCGCGGCCGGCAAACTGGTCCCACTGCGGGTGATCCAGCAAATCGTGCTTGGTGCCAGACTCCACGAAGCACAGCAGCTCGGCCGGCGAGTTAAAAGCTAAGACAGCCTCATCATCGCCTAGAAAGGCCTGCCACTCGGAGCCACTTTGGCGCCACTTGGGTGCCCAGAGGGTATAAAAATCGCCCTCGGTTAGCGAGAGCTTTACAGGTACAATTGCGCGGGTGCTCATGGCGTTTTAGTCTACCCAACGCCTCAAGTACCGCGCGAGAGCGCATCGGCCTTAGGCCGTGGGGCGCCAAAATTCTTTGAATTGCATGCCCATATTTGTAGTGCGCAGCGGGTTGGTTTGCACCGGATCTCCAGCCTCTACTATTTCGCCATTGCCGGAATACATTGCTACGTGCCCATCCCAGACCACCAGGTCACCGGGCTGCAATTGATCCGCGCTGACCTGCTGACCGATGGCTTGCTGGTCCGCAGTGCGCGGTAACTCCACCCCGGCCTGGGAGTAGGCCCATTGGGTAAGCCCCGAACAATCAAAGCCGCCGTTTCCGGTACCTCCCCATACATAGGGCTGGCCCACTTGGCTCTTCGCGGCGGCGACGGCAGCCTGACCGGCGGCAGAACCACCTTCGGCCGCGGGCTCTGGTGTGGGCGAGGGAGAGTGCGCTTCGTGTGCCGTGGCGTCGGCTCCAGCGCCTGCCGCAGGTTGTTCCGGAAGGGTAGTGGGATGTGGGGAGCTGGTGGGGTGCGCGGGGGCGTCGGCAAGCGCGGAGTGCACCGGCCGCTGCGCCACCGGTTGTAAAGATTGAGCGGCGGCGCTGAGATCACCAATCAGGCGTTGCACGCGAGCAGTAGCCATGCCCAGGTGCTGGGAGACAAGCGCGCGCAGCTTGGCCATGGCGGCGGCACGCGTGGACGGATCCAGCGAAAGAAGACCCAGCGCGGTGGGAAGTCCCTGGCGCAGCAATTGTGTCGCGATGCCCACCAGATCCCGGATGGTGCCTGTCACTAAGGTGCGGGCCTGGCCGAGCGCAGCCGAGATGGTTTCCTTATCGAGGTCGATGTTTTTCGCTGACTCGAGTAAAGGAGCGGGATTGCCGTGGGCGATGGCTGCCAAAGGCGCGGCGGCTGAAAGGTCAGGCACGCGGGGAAGCTCTACCTCCGGAAGCTGCGCCGGTTGCATGGTGGCGATCTGCTTGAGCGCGGTATCGAGCATCTACATCGCCGCCCCAAGATGCTGGCCTAGCGCGGCATCGGTATCTTCTGCCTCGCGCGACATGCGGAAACCGGAGTGGGCTACCTGCCCCATATCGTTGCGCAGCACGCTCATGCGCGCGCCCACATTATCGAGCGCGGCATGCACGGCCTCATTAAAAGCAGTGAAAGCGGAATCTTCAGGCAAAACGGGATGGGGCGGATTCTCCCCTTGGGACTGGGCATGCAGGTCGCGGGCAAGGTGGCGGGCATAGTCGGTATCGATCGTGAAAGGTCTCATGCCCTATTGGACTGCCCAATGGCCCATTTGGTTCCCAAAAAGTTTAAAGTGGTGGTCATGGACATCCACGTAGTAGACCACCCGCTAGCCGCCGCCCGCCTGACACTCATGCGCGATGCGCGCAGCGATAACTCCGCCTTCCGCGCCGCTTTAAAAGACTTGGGCGCCATGCTCGTGTACGAAGCATCCCGCGACCTTGCCGTGGAGAACTTCGACTGCGCTACTCCGGTTTCTACCGCCCAGGGAACCCGCCTACAAGACCCGCCCATTATCGTGCCAATTATCCGCGCCGGGCTGGGCATGGTGGATCCGGCCCTGTCCATGATTCCGGATGCACAGGTCGGCTTTATCGGCATGGCCCGCAATGAAGAGACGCACGAACCGGTGCCGTACCTGGAAGCACTGCCGGAAGATCTCACCGGCCGCACTGTGTTTGTGGTGGATCCGATGCTGGCTACCGGTGGTTCTCTGCTGCACGCATTGCGCCTACTTGCTGACCGCGGCGCCACCGATATCACCGCCATTTGCATGGTCTCGGCACAGCCGGGCGTGGATGCGCTGGCCGAATCCGGCCTGCCGGTACGTTTGGTTACCGCCGCCATCGATCCTTCCCTGAACGAAGATGCTTATATCGTGCCGGGCTTGGGCGATGCTGGCGACCGCCTCTACGGCCCGCGCAATATCGACCTTTAAGGTAGTGTTCTCCCTGGAAAGGCGACCGCACTTTCCAGGGGGAGTATATGAGTTTCATTCATTTAATGTGGTCGAGTTATGGCCACGGTTTTTCACAACAATTGCGGCGGGTGCGGAAACGTAGGGGGATTTCGCAACAGGCGCTCGCGGAGATTTCTGGGGTCTCCCGCAGCCAAATTTCCAATTTGGAGCGCAATGAAAATGGCGTGCATGCCATGGCCGACCCGCAGCTTTCTACGGTATATAAGCTGGCCCTAGCCCTAGAGATCCCGCCGGCGGTATTGCTGCCAGCCGGTGGGGACGTGGTGGAAGGGCACTTAGCTGACTCCGCGGTGGCGGCCGCCGAGGATGTCGCGCCCTTCCCACAGGGCTATGTGGACCGGCGGCGGTTTGCCGCTACGTGGAACGGGGCCTTGACCTAACGCACCCCGCATCACTACCTGAGTTACTGAACCGCATGGTCTAGTTGTAGACTTTGCACCCAGACGTATTTCAACAACAGGGAAGGCACGCGGATGATCTCGGAATTCATCAACGAGTGGTTCAATGCCCACCGTGCGGAGGTCATCGCGTGGCGGCGCCATATCCACCGTCACCCGGAAACCGCGAATCAAGAGGTAGAAACCACCAACTTCCTAGCTTCTATCCTGCAGGACTACGGTCTGGAGCCCCAGCGCTTCCCACAGACCGGCCTCATGGTAGATATTGGCCCCGATACGGAATTGGGCCGATTAGCTTTCCGCGCGGATATTGATGCCCTGCCAGTTACCGAGGTCACCGGCCTGGAATATACCTCTGAGGTGCCCGGCAAGATGCATGCTTGCGGCCACGATGTACACACCACCGTGGCCCTCGGCTTGGCTTGCGCATTGGCGGATTTTCAGCGCGTCCACGCCCTGCCGCTGGGTATTCGAGTCATCTTCCAACCGGCCGAGGAAGTATGGGTCGGTGGTGCGACCGACGTTATTGAATGGGGCGCGCTGGAAGGCGTGCATTCTATTTTTGCCATCCACGCCGAGCCCAAGCTGCGCGTGGGGCGAATTGGTATTCGCGCTGGGGCGATTACCTCCGCCACTGACGTCGTGGAGCTCAATATCAAGGGCCCGGGTGGGCATACCTCCCGGCCACATCTTTCCGCCGATGTCGTCTATGCCCTTGGCAAGGTCATCACCGAACTGCCCGCGCTGCTTTCGCGCCGCGTTGACCCACGCACCGGCACCGTTTTGGTCTTTGGCCAGGTCAATTCCGGCTATGCGCCCAATGCTATTCCGGAGACCGGCAGCTTGACCGGCACCATGCGCACGGCGGATATTGGCATCTGGCGCGATATGCAAAGCCTCTTTACCGAGCTGGTGGATCAAATCCTTGCGCCGGTAGGCGTAGAACATGAGCTGACCTATAACCGCGGCGTTCCGCCGGTGCTTAACGACGACGTCGCAACCGCCCTGCTTGCCTCCGCAGCCCAATCCATCGATCCGCAGGCCGTGGTCCAAGCCCCGCAGTCCTCCGGTGGCGAGGACTTTTCCTGGTATCTGGAAAAGGTCCCCGGTTCCATGGCGCGGCTGGGCTGCTGGTCCGGCGAAGGCGAACAGCATGACCTGCACATGGGCGATCTCATCGTGGACGAGCGAGCCATCGGCGTGGGCATCAAACTCTTCGGCGCCGTGGTTGAGCAGTTCATAGGGGAGAATGCGGAGACAGACTAACGCGCTTTAAGGTCCCACACGTTAGACTCGTAAGCGACTTTTAAAGTGGAGCCGATAAAGGAGCAAGTGCGTGTTGAACCAGACCAAGCGAATCGTCATCATCGGCGGCGGCCCAGCCGGCTATGAGGCCGCGTTGGCAGGTGCTAAATATGGTGCAGAAATCACCATTATTGAAGACCAGGGCATGGGCGGCAACAGCGTTATCTTGGACTGTGTTCCTTCCAAGTCCTTCATCGCTGGTGCCAATATCAAGACCGACCTGCGCCGTGCCGAGGATATGGAACTTAACCAGGGCATTGGTCAGGCCCATCTTTCCTTGACCGCACTGAATAAGCGCGTGCAGGATCTGGCAAGCAAGCAGTCCTCCGATATCCGCGCCACTGTGGAGTCCCTGGGCGCACGCGTTATCGATGGCCGCGGCTATTTCCCAGAGGATCAGGAAGCCGATGCCTTCGGCGGCCATAAGGTCACTGCCGTATTCAATGAGGATGGCCACGAGGAAACCATTAACGCAGATCTCGTCTTGGTAGCTACCGGCGCCACCCCGCGCGTGCTACCTGGTGCGCAGCCGGATGGCGAACGCATCCTTACCTGGCAGCAGGTTTATAACCTCACCGAGCTGCCGGAGCACCTCATCGTCGTCGGTTCCGGCGTCACCGGTGCCGAGTTCGTCTCCGCCTTTGCGGAGCTGGGCGTTAAGGTCACCATGGTTGCCTCCCGCGACCGCATTTTGCCGCATGACGACGTCCTCGAGACCGTGCTTAGCGAGCGCGGCGTTGAGCTGGAAAAGAACTGCCGCGTGGAAACCGTCAATCGCACCGAGGACGGCAATGTGCTGGTGACCACTCAAGACGGCCGCGAAATTACCGGTTCCCATGTCATCATGTCTATCGGCTCCATCCCGAATACCAAGGACTTGAAGCTGGAGAACGTTGGCGTGGAAACCGCCAAGTCTGGCCACATTCAGGTTGACCGCGTCTCCCGCACTAATATCGCGGGCATCTACGCCGCTGGCGACTGCTCTGACCTCTTCCCGTTGGCTTCCGTTGCTGCAATGCAGGGCCGCGTAGCTATGTATCACGCCCTCGGTGAGGGTGTGTCCCCTCTGCGTCTAAAGACCGTGGCTAACGCCGTCTTTACCCGCCCAGAGATTGCCGCTGTAGGCTTCACCCAGGCAGAAATCGAGGCCGGTGAGGTAGCCGCCCGCACCATCACCATGCCGCTGAATACCAACCCGCGCGCCAAGATGCGCTCGCTCCAGCACGGCTTTGTCAAGCTCTTCTGCCGCGCGACCTCCGGCCGCGTTATCGGTGGCGTCATCGTTGCACCGACCGCCTCCGAGCTCATTCTGCCCATCGCCATGGCTGTGACCAACCAGCTCACCGTAAATCAGCTGGCCGATTCCTTCGCCGTTTACCCGTCTCTGTCCGGCACCATTACCGAGGCCGCGCGACGCCTCGTGGCTCACGACGATCTGGAGTAAAGTTTCTTTCGGTTCCTTTCTTTTGCGCCCGCCTTGGTAACCAGCCTAGGGCGGGCGCTTTTGCATGCGTTGCTAGAAGGTGGAGTAGGAATGCTCGGCGGTGCGATTGAGCGAAACCTGGATGGGGCGATCTGCTTGTGGAAGGGCACGCTGGGGACAATGTTCACGCGGGCACGCGGTGCAACCAGGGCCGATAGGGGTGGCGGCGGATACATCTAGATTAAGAGCATCGGCGTAGACAATGCGGTCGGCCTCAGAGATATCGCAGCCTAAGCCCACGGCGAATTCCTTGCGTGGGGTGCCCCAGGATTTTGCGGTTCCTTGCACAAAGCGGCCTATCCACAGGTAGGCATGGCCATCTGGCATGGCGGCTACCTGGCGAGTGATGCGGTTGGGCGTTTCAAAGGCGCGGTGGACTACCCACAGCGGGCAAGAGCCTCCTGAGCGGGCGAAGTGGAAGGCGGTGGAGGATTGGCGCTTGGAGATATTCCCAGCGCGGTCAGTGCGGATGAAGGAAAAGGGAACGCCGTTAAGGCCTGGGCGCTGGAGAGTAGCCAAGCGTTGCGCGGTGGTTTCGAAACCGGTGCCAAAGTAGTTGCACAAAAGGTCGATATCGTAGCGGGTTTCCTCAGCCATCGAGAGGAACGGTTGATAGGGCATGGTGACCGCAGCAGCGAAGTATTGCGCGAGACCTAAAGTAGCTAATTCTTGGGCTTCGCCTGCCGGAAGTTCGGAGACGAGGTTATCGCAGACATCGCGGTAGGCAAGCAGGCAATATTGGAGCGCCATTTCAAAGACTAGCTGGGCTTCGGAGAGGCCGTCGCGAAGCGCAAGCTCTCGGGTGTCAGGGTTGAAGCTGCGGCGTGGGCCCGGCCGGGAAAAGCGGACGGTAACGCCAAGGTCCTCGTGCATGCGGGAAGCTAGGCGGCCACGGCGTAGCACCCGGTCACCGAGCTGGCCGGCGAGCTCTTCTGCCAGCACATCGAGCTCGTGAATGTAGTTATGGGCGTCGTAGAAAAAATCTCGCACGAGCTCAAAGGGGGAGCGCTCGCGCGCCGGAGCGCGGGTGGCGACATCGACGAAGCGTGGCATGAGCTCCGGAAAGCGCGAGGCGAGGTCGGCCAAGGAATCTTCGGTGGCCTCGGGGAAGATCCGGCGCAGGTCGGTAATGGTGCGTGCATCGCGGTCGTTCGCAAAATAGCCGGGGTCCAGGTTAAAACGCTGGGCTAATTGCATAAGCACGGTGACGGTAAGCGGGCGCTGGTCGTTTTCGAGCTGGTTGAGGTAGCTGGTGGACAGCCCCAATTGTTTGGCCATCGCTACCTGTGTGAGTCCCCGTTGCTTGCGCAGTGCATGGATTCGTGCCCCCGCATAATGCTTGGTCATCGGTTGCTATGCCGCCTTTCACCGCCATGAGCAGTTGAAACCACAAACTTTGCAGATTTCACTGACTCATTCCGCTAGATTACACACACCATACTTATAGCGCGCAGCACATTCAAGCATTTAGTGTGATCCACAACGCATTTACAGAGTGGAGGAGGATCCATCTAGTGAAGAACCACGAGGTAAGAACCCATAAATCCGCTGAGGATTTCCCCTATGAGGAGCACCTGGCGTACAAGGTGGCAGAAGTAGCCGCGGATCCGGTAGAGGTTCCCGCCGAGACCACCGATATGATCATCAACCGCATTATTGATAATGCGGCCGTGGGCATGGCGTCCGTAGCGCGTGGCCCGGTAACCTCTGCCCGCGTCATGGCTCAGGCACACCCAGTAACTAAGGGAGGCTCCACGGTATTTGGTGTGGATGGTACTTACTCGGCCGAATGGGCCGCGCTTGCCAATGGCACTGCAGTCCGCGAGCTGGATTACCACGACACTTTCCTGGCTGCTGAATACTCGCACCCCGGGGATAATATCCCACCGCTGCTTGCTACCGCCCAGCATAAGGGGCTGAGCGGCCGAGACCTTATCCGGGGCATCGCTACCGGCTATGAAATCCAGGTCAACCTCGTGAAAGGCATGTGCCTGCACGAGCACAAGATTGACCACGTGGCACATCTTGGCCCTTCTGTAGCCGCCGGTATCGGCACCATGCTTGGACTAGATAAGGACACCATCTACCAGGCGGTGGGCCAGGCACTGCACACCACTACCGCCACTCGGCAATCCCGTAAGGGCTTGATTTCCTCTTGGAAAGCCTACGCCCCAGCCTTCGCGGGAAAGATGGCTATTGAAGCCGTTGACCGGGCGATGCGCGGAGAAGGTGCGCCGGCGCCCATCTGGGAAGGCGAGGATGGATTCATCGCGTGGATGCTGCATTCGCCGGAGCGCACCTACACGGTCCCCTTGCCAGAACCTGGCGAGGAAAAGCGCGCCATCTTGGATACCTATACCAAGGAACACTCGGCTGAATACCAGGCCCAAGCGCCCATCGATATGGCCTTTGCGCTTAAGAAAACCTTGGCAGAAAAGGGCCTGCAGACTGCGGACATCGAGTCCATTGTTCTGCACACCTCGCACCATACGCACTATGTCATCGGTACCGGTGCCAACGATCCACAAAAGATGGATCCCTCTGCTTCTCGCGAGACGCTGGATCACTCCATCATGTACATCTTTGCCGTAGCCCTCGAGGATGGCGAGTGGGACCACGAGGCTTCCTACGCGCCCGAGCGCGCCAACCGCCCGGAGACTATCGAGCTGTGGCACAAGATTTCCACTGTCGAAGACCCCGAGTGGACCCGCCGCTATCACTCCAACGACCTGTCTGAAAAGGCCTTCGGCGGCAAGGCGGTTATCACATTCAAAGACGGCACCGTGGTAGAAGATGAACGCGCAGTTGCTGATGCCCATCCGCTGGGCGCGCGCCCATTTGCCCGCGAGCAGTACATAGAGAAATTCACCAAGCTTGCGGCCGGCATCGTGGAGGAGGCCGAACAAGAACGTTTCCTCAATGCGGTCCAGAACTTGGAAAACCTCACCGACCTGACCGAGCTCAACGTTCGGGTGACTGATGCTCACGTGGCCAGCGCGCCTAAGAAACCGGAAGGAATCTTCTAATGGCAGGACTATTTGGCTCTATAAAAACTGCCGCGGAAAAGCGCCAGCACTTCCGCGCTGACCTTGAATCCGGCACCATCACCCGCTTGCCGGGCGCGTTTAATCCCCTAACCGCGCGCCTAATCCAAGATATTGGTGGTTTCGGTGGCGTTTATGTCTCCGGCGCGGTACTGGCTAATGATTTGGGCCTTCCCGATATTGGCCTGACCACCTTGACCGAGGTGGCACAGCGCACTGGGCAGATTGCTCGTGCGACGGATTTGCCTGTGCTTGTCGACGCCGACACTGGCTTCGGCGAACCCATGTCCGCCGCCCGCACCATCGCCGCACTTGAGGACGCTGGTCTTGCCGGCTGCCACCTTGAGGACCAAGTTAATCCGAAGCGCTGCGGGCATCTTGATGGCAAAGAAGTGGTAGACAAAGACATCATGGTCCGCCGCATTAGCGCAGCGGTTAACGAGCGGCGCGACCCGAATTTCATTATCTGCGCCCGCACCGATGCCGCAGGAGTAAACGGCATCGATGATGCCATCGACCGGGCCAAGGCCTACGCCGATGCTGGAGCAGACCTCATCTTCACCGAGGCGTTGTACCGGCCGGAAGATTTTGAGAAATTCCGCGCCGCGGTAGATACCCCACTGCTGGCAAATATGACCGAGTTTGGCAAAACCGAGCTGCTCTCGGCGCAACAGCTAGAAGACCTCGGCTATAACGCGGTTATTTGGCCCGTTTCCTCTTTTCGCGTGGCTATGGGGGCGACCGAAGACTTCCTGCGCGATATGCAAGAAACCGGGATTCAAACCGATTGGCTTGAGCGCATGCAACACCGCTCCCGCCTTTATGAACTGGTGCGCTACGAGGAATACAACGACTTCGATAAATCCGTATTCACCTACTCCAAAGACACCTACCAGCCCACTTTTGAAAGCTAAGGAGATTTCCCACCATGTCTGATAAGAACCACACCCCCGAAATCCGCAAGGGCCTATACGGCGTCGTCGTCGATGAAACTGCCGTTTCCAAGGTCGTTCCCGAGACCAACTCATTGACTTACCGCGGCTATCCCGTCCAGGAGCTGGCTCGCTACTGCTCCTTTGAGGAAGTGGCCTACCTGCTGTGGAACGGCAAACTACCAGGCCAAGAATCGCTTATCCGATTCTCCGCCCGCGAGAAGGCCCTGCGCCACTTGGAGCGCCACGTCATCGACCTCATCATGTCCATGCCGCTATCGTGCCACCCGATGGATGTACTGCGTACCGCCATTTCCTATATCGGTTCCCAAGACCCAGAAGAATACACCAAGGATTCCGAGCATATCCGCCGCACCGCGCTGGAGCTTATGGCCAAGATTCCCACCATCATTGCGCTTGATATTCGACGTCGCCGCGGCGAAGGCTACATCCAACCCTCCCGCAAGAAGGGCTTTGCGGAGAACTTCCTTTGGATGGTCTTCGGTGATGAGGAAGGCTCCCCAGCTACCAACCGAGCCGATATCGAGGCCTTTGATAAGTCCCTCATCCTCTATGCGGAGCACTCCTTTAACGCCTCCACCTTCGCAGCCCGCGTGGTGACCTCGACCATGTCCGATACTTATTCCGCCATCGTCGCGGCCATCGGCGCGCTCAAGGGGCCCCTGCATGGCGGCGCCAACGAGGCCGTGATGAAAAACTTCCTGGAGATTGCCGATCCTGCCAAGGCAGAAGAGTGGACCAAGAAGAAGCTGGCGAACAAGGAATTGGTCATGGGATTTGGTCACCGTGTCTACAAAAACGGCGACTCCCGCGTGCCAACAATGGAGGCAGCGTTTAAGGAGCTGGCCGAACAGCACGACCAGACCCAGTGGGTTGAGATGTATGACATCATGGCCAAGACGATGGAGGAAAACACCTCCATCAAGATCAAACCGAACCTCGACTTCCCGGCTGGACCTGCCTATCACATCCTGGGCTTTGACATTGAATTCTTCACGCCAATCTTTGTCATGGCCCGCATTACCGGCTGGACTGCGCACATCGTAGAGCAGAACGAGAATAACTCGCTTATCCGTCCGCTTTCCGCCTATAACGGCGAGGAGCAGCGTTCGGTCCCGCCAAAGTCCTTCTAAAACGCGTCAGCTCCCCCAAATTCCGGCACCGTCAAGTTGGCCGGAGCGGGGGAGCCGACATTGTCGTGGTTTTTCTGCAGGCGGGTTATGGCTGGATACGTCGCGCCAGTAGGTAAGCGACTATGGAGCAGACAATAATGCTGAGTCCTGTAAAAAAGAACAATCCCGGCCACGGGGCATCAATTTCTGGGGCGCCGACGTACTGGAAAATTAGAGTGAGTGCGAAGTCTACTAGAACAATGCCCGCGATGATTCCAGCAATTATGAGCAGGCGTGAAGCCCAGGAATGAGAAGAAGCAGAGCTGAATATGAGGCCTATGAGCGTACCGATATAACCGGTCATGAGGTGACCACAAGTGAAGCTGCCGAAGGTCGCGATGCGAGCGAAAATGGGAGCGGCATCAATATTTCCAGGGGCAATGACCCACGAAGAATACATAGCTACGCCGGCGCGTAGGGCAGCATAGTAAGTCAGCCAAGCTATTGCTCCGAAAACCAGTGCAGCTACCCAAAGCGTTGCGTGCATACTGGTTAGCCACTTTGCTGAGGGAAGCCCTAAGCCACGAAGCGGGCGGTACTCAGTAGCTGCAAAGGCGCAATAAATTCCCCAAATGAATACGGCGAAGAAACCCCACCCCGCAGGGTTGATGATTGTCTCAGGATCGGAAGGTAGAAAATACGGAACAGTCCAGAGCAGAACGATGATAATGCTCACGGAGATTAGCGATTTTTTGGCATTGAGGTTGAAGGTCTTCAATAGCTTCATGACTAGGACTCCTCTTGTGAGGTGCGGGTGGATTCATGGGCGCGGGAGACAAGGGAATCAATGAGTTCGCCGTGGTCAAGGTAGGAGACGGTGATTTGAGCGGCGTTCACGGTATCGTCCGGAAACGGTACCGGGGACCAAGCATTAACTTTGGTGGTCGAGCCAAGGGAGGATTGGTGGAGGGGGAGGGCGTCGGCAAGCGCGAGTGCTTGCTCAACGTCCTTTGCGCTGCCGGTAAGTACGGGGTAGTGCGGCCGCTGGGACTCAAGATCGGTGGGTTTATTTACCGTGCCGTCGTGCACGGTAATGACCTGGTCAACCAAACCTACGAGGTCTTCCGCGCGGTGCGAAGAAAGCACGAGCAGCCAATCCGGAGTAGTGGCGGCATGGGCGATGATGAGCTCCCGGAGGCGCGTACGCGTCGGTGCGTCCAGGCCATTGAAAGGCTCATCGAGCAGAGTGACCGGAGTGCGCGCTGCCAGGGCAGTAGAACAGGCAACCAGCTGGCGCTGGCCGGTGCTGAGAGAGCGATTCTTGCTGCGCTTGTCGACGCCCAAACTATCCAAGAGCTCCTCCGCATACCCCACGTCGAATCTCCCGCGGACGTGCTCTGCGGCCCGCAGGTGCTGGGCTACAGTTGAACCGGAAAGCAAGATATCGGCTCCGGTGCGCGCGATCGCTACCTGTGGGGTATCGATGCTGCCCCTGGCAGGCAGGAACCCCGCTACCGTGCGCAAAAACGTAGTCTTGCCGGCGCCATTGGGGCCGATCAGCCCGTACATGCCGGCGTTGAGATCGAGGTGCGGCACGTGCAGGCGGCGCTTGCAGGTAACGTTCTGCAACTTAAGGTGCGTCATGATGGTCTCCTTCGGCTTCGATGAGGTCAGCGATGTCACTAGCGCTTAATCCCAGCGCGGCCCCTTCTTTTAGGAGGGGAACGATGAAGTCTTCCCTAAGTGATTCTTGGCGTTGATGGCGAACCTTCTCGCGCGCGCCTTCGCGTACAAACATGCCCAAGCCGCGGCGTTTTTCCAGTACCCCTTCCTCGAAGAGGACGGTGAGGGCCTTGGCAGAGGTAGTCGGATTGACGGAGTGGAACGCGGAAAGCTCGTTGGTGCTGGGGGCGCGTTCGCCCTCTGACAGCTTGCCGCTGACAATCATGTCCCTGATTCCTCCCGCCAGTTGCTGATAAATAGGCCGGGTGTCACTCATGTTGCGGCCCTCTGATTCGTGGCATATAACTCCCTTTCTGGTGTATGGGTTTACCACCTATGTGGGTAACCATATAGCCTAATGTGCCCGCGGTCAACGGTGAACGTGAGGTGGGATGGGGTTGCGGTGTAATAGTGGGTGTCCCCGTTGCGTAAGTTGTTGAATTAAAAGTTGGCAACATTTACAGAATCGCTAATCTTGTTATTACTGGTCGACCTGCAGAAATCCCCTCGGACATCAGTGCGCTGCTGGTAAGTGTGGCGAATTCGGCGCAGAAAAGGGCAGACATTTGAGGGGGAGCCCTCTAAACTGAGATGCGGATCACCCAACAGGAGGCGTTGCATCGCGGCGTCTTCCGAGCTGAAAGGAACACAGAAGTGGCTAATCCCGCGCTTCCATCGTTCAAAAAGATTCTGGTAGCCAACCGCGGCGAAATCGCCGTGCGTGCATTCCGCGCTGCCTTTGAAACTGGGGCAAAGACCGTAGCGGTCTACCCTCGTGAAGACCGTAACTCCTTCCATCGTGCCTTTGCGGATGAGGCCGTCCGTATTGGTACCGAGGGGCAGCCGGTAAAGGCTTATCTCGATATCGATGAAATCATTCGCGCCGCGAAGAAAGCGGAAGCGGATGCTATTTACCCCGGCTACGGTTTCCTTTCGGAGCGGGCGGATCTTGCTCGTGCCTGTGAGGACAATGGAATCAAGTTCATTGGCCCGACCCCATCCACACTGGATTTGACTGGTGATAAGGCTGCAGCGGTAAGCGCGGCGAAGGAAGCTGGGCTGCCGACGTTGCAGGATTCGGAGCCATCGACGGACGTCGATAAGCTGGTGGAATACTCCAAGGATTTCAACTTCCCGGTATTCGTTAAGGCCGTTGCCGGTGGCGGCGGGCGCGGAATGCGCTTCGTCGAATCCGAAGATCAGCTGCGCGAGAAGGCTGCTGAGGCTTCTCGTGAGGCAGAGGCAGCCTTCGGTGATGGCAGTGTGTATCTCGAGACCGCGGTCATTAAGCCACAACACATTGAGGTCCAGATTCTGGGCGATAGTCAGGGCAACGTCATTCACCTCTTTGAGCGTGACTGCTCCGTCCAGCGCCGCCACCAAAAGGTCGTGGAAATCGCTCCAGCACCGTCACTGGATCCGGAATTGCGTGACCGCATCTGTGCTGACGCAATGAAGTTCTGTGAGCACATTAACTACGAGGGTGCGGGTACCGTGGAATTCCTCGTGGATGAGCGTGGTAATCACGTCTTCATTGAGATGAACCCGCGTGTGCAGGTGGAGCACACCGTGACCGAGGAAATCACCGGCGTAGACATCGTCAAGGCCCAGATGAATATCGCGGCCGGCGCATCGCTGGAAGATATTCACCTCGCCCAAGACAAAATTTCCATCACCGGTTCTGCTCTGCAGTGCCGCATCACCACCGAGGACCCAAATAACGGCTTCCGCCCGGATACCGGCACGCTGACCGCGTATCGTTCGCCGGGCGGCGCCGGCGTGCGCCTAGACGGTGCAACGTCCGTGGGTGCAGAGGTTTCGCCCAACTTCGACTCCTTGCTGGTAAAGATGACCTGCCGCGGCGTCAATTTCGAGCAGGCCGTGCAGCGCGCCCGCCGTGCGCTCAACGAGTTCCACGTCTCCGGTGTGGCCACCAATATCGGCTTCTTGCGCGCCCTTTTGCGCGAGCCGGACTTTACTCAGACCCGCGTGGACACCGGATTTATCAACGCACACCCGCACCTGCTCAAGGCTCCACCGGCAGTCGACGAATCTGGTCGCATCCTCGAGTACATCGCGGAGACCACCGTTAATAAACCCAACGGCAAGCGCCCGACGGCACTGCGTCCCTTTGATAAGCTCCCCGAGCTGGACTTTTCTGAGCCGCTACCGCGCGGTTCCCGCGATGATCTGCTGGAGTTTGGTCCGCAGAAGTGGGCAGAAAAGATCCGTAAGCAGCACGCACTCATGGTTACGGACACCACCTTCCGTGACGCCCACCAGTCCCTGCTGGCCACCCGCGTGCGTAGTACCGCCTTGGTTTCTGCGGCCGAGGCCGTTGCGCGCATGACTCCGAATCTCTTCTCCGTGGAGGCATGGGGTGGTGCTACCTATGACGTCGCCATGCGCTTCCTCCACGAGGACCCCTGGGTGCGTCTAGACATGCTGCGCGAGGCTATGCCAAACCAGAACATCCAGATGCTCCTGCGCGGCCGCAATACTGTGGGCTATACCCCGTACCCGGATTCGGTCTGCCGCGGCTTCGTCCAGGAAGCAGCCAAGTCCGGCGTGGACGTCTTCCGTATCTTTGATGCTCTTAACGACGTCTCCCAGATGCGCCCCGCCATCGATGCCGTCCTCGAGACCAATACCACCGTTGCTGAGGTGGCCATGGCGTACTCCGGTGACCTTTCGTCGCCGAAGGAGAACCTGTACACGCTGGATTACTACCTCCAGCTGGCTGAGCAGATTGTAGAGTCGGGAGCCCATATCCTTGCCATCAAGGATATGGCCGGTCTGCTACGCCCAGAGGCCGCTTCCAAGCTGGTTATGGCGCTGCGCAAGGAATTCGACCTGCCGGTGCACGTGCACACGCACGATACCGCGGGTGGCCAGATGGCTACCTATTACTCTGCCGCCCTCTCGGGCGCAGACATTGTCGACGGCGCCTCCGCGCCGTTGGCCGGTACCACCTCGCAGCCGTCGCTGTCCGCCCTTATTGCAGCGTTCTCCCAGTCCAAGCGCGATACCGGTATCGACCTGCAGGCCGTATCGGATCTCGAGCCCTACTGGGAGGCTGTACGCCAGCTCTACGCCCCGTTTGAGAACGGTATTCCTGGCCCGACCGGCCGCGTCTACAAGCACGAGATTCCAGGCGGTCAGCTGTCTAACCTGCGTGCCCAAGCCGCTGCCCTTGGCTTGGCGGACCGCTTCGAGGTCATCGAGGACACCTATGCAGCAGTCAATAAGATGCTGGGCCGTCCGACCAAGGTCACCCCGTCCTCCAAGGTGGTGGGCGATCTTGCCCTGCACCTTGTTGGCGCCGGCGTCGATCCTGCAGACTTCGCCGCTAATCCGACGAAGTTCGATATTCCGGACTCGGTCAACCAGTTCCTCCGCGGCCAGCTCGGTACTCCTCCGGGCGGTTGGCCGGAGCTGCGCGATAAGGTCCTCGATGGCCGCGAGGAAACCGGCGCCAAGGTGAGCGAGGTTCCTGCGGAAGAACAGCCGCATCTGGAATCCGATAACTCGGATGAGCGCCGCGCCAGCCTGAACCGTCTGCTATTCCCGAAGCAGTTCGAGGAATTCAACGAGTTCCGCCGCAAGTACGGCAACACTGAGGCACTGACGGATACCACCTTCTTCTACGGCCTTACCGAAGGCGAAGAAAAGGTCGTCCACTACTTCCCAGAGGACTCCACCGATCGCGCCGACCTCAAGCAGGTCGTGGTGCGCCTCGACGCCGTGGGTGAGCCGGACGAAAAGGGCATGCGTAACGTGGTTCTCAACGTCAACGGCCAGATCCGCCCAATGAAGGTGCGCGACGAGAACGCCGAATCTACGGTCGCTACCGTAGAAAAGGCTGACCCCTCCAACGAGGGCCACGTCGCCGCACCATTCGCCGGCGTGGTCAACCCGACCGCCAAGCCTGGCGACGAGGTAAAGGCCGGCGACCAAATTGCCGTCATTGAGGCGATGAAGATGGAAGCTTCCATCTCCGCCACTAAGGATGGCGTGGTCGAACGCGTGGCCATCGGCCAGGCCACCAAGGTTGAAGGCGGCGACCTTATCGCCGTCATCAACTAACTGACGCACACCAGCGCCCCGCTTCCTTCGCTCAATCCTCCAGGAAGCGGGGCGCTGTGGTATCTAGCTGTGGTAAAAATCAACGATTTCGTCCATCCAAATGACCAAAACCGTCGACGAAATCGTTGGTTTAGATGGACAAAAATCGTGATCTAGCCTGAAGGTCAAAATTTTCAGCTGAAAACCTCAAAAGAAATCCCCAGGTATGTGCAACTTATTGAAGTGGCGTACCTGGGGAAAGTGTAGGGCGACTAGAAAAAGAGGACCACAGCTATGGCCGCAATACCGTATCCGCCGCGCAGGAAGTAACCGAAGATCTCGGGGGAGAATGAAGCGCCGAAGCCACCGGTGTCGATGATGCTCATAGTGGTCACGCGTGCGGGGCGGGAGCGCTTAAAGGAGGCATAAGTAAGTCCTAAACAGCACGCGGCGAGTACGAGTATCGGCAGCTTCCACACGACGGCGATGAAGGCGGTACCGAGAACGGCGGCACCGGCTGTCGCGGTCAGGGGAAGTCCCCAGTCGGGCCAAGCGCCATCGATGATGCGGCCAAAAGATGCGGCGCGGCCGGTGGCGGCGCCTACGATGGTCCATGCGGTAGCGAATCCTATGAGCGCCAGGCTGCCGAGTTGTGGGGCAAGGCCCAGAGTGAGGCCGATGACGGCGACCGCACCGAGCGGGATGTACCAGCGGCGGTACAAGCGCCGGAAAAAGAGGAGACCGGGCGATGCCGTGGAACGCGAGCGCGGGCGCAGGCGCGCGCACTGGGAGGCGATGGCATCGGCAGAAACCTCAGAATCCAAAAGCCCTAAGGAGGACGAGCCGACGGCACGGGTGCGGCCCGCGCGGAGGAGCGAGGCGAGATCGAAGGACCGCCAGCCGAGCGCTATGCGCAGCAAGGGGAGGGCCATCGCCGCATAGGGCGGAAGGTGCAGCGATGTACACAGGGCCAGGCCGAGGAGGCTCACGCCGGCGAGCTGGGCAATGGACAGCTTATCGACGCCCCGCATACGCCCCCGCGGCCTATCCGCATAGACCCAACGCCCGAGGGAAAGGCTGCGCAGTGGATAGAGCGTTTCAAGGAGAACGATGAGCGCGAGGGAGCCGAACGCAGCGCCAATGGTCGCGGTGGCAGGTAGAGAAGCGGCTGTGCGCTGCACGAGCGAGGGCAAAACCTCGGCGGCATTCTGCCAAGCGTAGACACTGACGCTCGCGATAAGCGCCGCGATGAAGGCGTAATAGAGGGTTGAAGAGGCTTGAGATAAAATCTTCATGAAATCTCCACCACTTCGTCGCAGGCATCGAAGATAGCCGGAGAATGAGAGGCCAGCACCACACAACGGCCATCGGCAGCGAGGTGGCGCAGCTCCTTGGCCAAGAAGGCGGTCCAGGTGTGGTCAAGGTGGCGCTCGGGTTCGTCGATAAGCAGGGCCTTGGCCGGCTGATAGAGCTGGGCCGCAAGGTAGACGTGCTGGCGTTGGCCCGAAGAAAGGTCGCTGACCGCGGAGTTCCGGATGGCGTCGTCGATGACCCAGAGCTCATGGACTTCGGCAAAGTCCACGCCGGTGCGGCGCCCAAGGAGTGCAAAGTGCTCGCCGACGGTGAGGTCCGGCAAAAAGACCGGGTCCGCGACTGCGATGACGGAACCGGCCGCCTCCGCGCTACCGAGTGCGGCACCGTCGATGAAAACGGTGCCATTTAGTGGGGCAATCTCGCCGCTCAACGTCTGCAGCAGCGTAGATTTACCCGCACCATTCGGGCCTTTTAGGCCGTATACGCGACCGACATCAAAGCTGCGATTTAGGTGCCCCAAGGCGGCGGAATGTCCGTAGTCTGCATCTATTGTCAACATTGTTGCCAGGTTAGCAGACAGGCGGCTGGACCCTGGGGGGGCTAAAAGCGGCGGAAGAATTTACCTGGGGCAAGCTCCTCGAAACCAGGTAGGGGCGTGGCCGACGAGATACCAGGAGCGGTCTGCTCGGCCGCGAGGTCGATGGCGTTGCTAATGAGCAGGGTGCGGGCGGCTGGATCGTCGGTGGCGACGACGAGCTCGGGGATTTCCTCGGGATCGAAGGGGATGAGCCAGGCGGCGTCGTCAAGCGGGTGGGCTAAGGGATCGCCCAAGAAAGCTGGGCCTTTGTCAGCGGCGGGGTAGTAGCGCAAAAGCGCGGCGCCGCGGGGAGCAGTGATGGGATCCTCGTTCGCGGACATGGGCAAGGCGAGGACACCGCCGTCCACGATGGGGGACCACTCAGAGATATAAGAAGGGAAGAGGACCGCGAGATAATCACGATCCTCTTCCTTGGCCAAGCGTACGCCGAGGGAAGAAGCAGTCATTCTTCCAAGGCTAGCGGGGTAGGCTACTTGATTTCCAGCAGCACGCTGCCCTTGGTGGTAGAAGCGCCTGCTTCTACTGCCAGACCGGTAACGGTGCCGGCCTTATGCGCCTTGACGGGATTTTCCATCTTCATGGCCTCGAGAACGAGGAGGACCTCACCTTCGGCGACCTCCTGGCCCTCTTCCACATTGACCTTGATGACCGTGCCCTGCATTGGGGAGGTAACCGCATCGCCGGAAACGGCGGCCTTGGCGCCGGAACCCTTGCGCTTTTTCTTTTTACGTGGGGTGCCGTTGGCACTGAAGGACGCGGGGAGGGCTACCTCGATACGTCGGCCGTCGATCTCCACGGTGTGTACCTGGGAAGGTTCTGCCTCGGCGGCTTCGGCATCAGTGGAATCATCGTGGGCGGGAAGCTGGTTATCCCATTCCTCTTCGATCCACTTGGTGTAGACGCCGAAGTTGCCATCTACTGCAGTGAAAGCTGGGTCAGCAACGATAGCCTGGTCAAACGGGATAACGGTGGGCAGGCCCTCAACCGTGTACTCGGATAGGGCGCGGGCGGAGCGACGCAGTGCGGTCTCGCGGTCTGGCCCCCAGACGATGAGCTTGGCCAGCATGGAATCGAACTGTCCACCAATGACGGACCCCTGGACGACGCCGGAATCTACGCGCACGCCCGGACCAGCTGGTTCGGAGTACTTCACGATGGTGCCGGGGGCTGGCATGAAGTTTGCGGCGGCATCCTCACCGTTGATGCGGAACTCGAAGGCATGGCCGCGCGGGGTGGGGTCTTCCTGCAGGGAGAGCTCGTGGCCCTCAGCGATACGGAACTGCTCGCGCACGAGATCGAGGCCGGTAGTTTCCTCGGATACGGGGTGCTCCACCTGCAGGCGAGTATTGACCTCCAGGAAGGAAATGAGGCCATCGGCGCCCACCAGGTACTCAACGGTGCCGGCGCCGTAGTAGCCGGCCTCGCGGCAGATGCGCTTGGCGGACTCGTGGATGGAGGTGCGTTGCTCATCGGTAAGGAAAGGCGCGGGGGCTTCCTCGACTAGCTTTTGGAAGCGGCGCTGCAGGGAGCAATCGCGCGTGCCGACGACCACTACGTTTCCGTGCTTATCTGCCAGCACCTGGGCCTCGACGTGGCGGGCCCGATCCAGGTAGCGCTCTACGAAGCACTCGCCGCGGCCGAAGGCGGAGGTTGCCTCACGGGTAGCGGATTCAAAGAGCTCGGGGATTTCCTCTGCGGAGTAGGCTACCTTCATGCCGCGGCCGCCGCCGCCAAAGGCAGCCTTGATGGCAACGGGAAGGCCGTATTCCATGGCGAAGGACTGCACCTCATCGGCGCCAGCCACCGGATCCTTAGTACCCGGGGCCATAGGGGCTTCGGCGCGCTCGGCGATGTGCCGCGCGGTTACCTTATCGCCCAAGTTGCGGATGGACTCAGGAGAGGGGCCAATCCAGGTCAATCCGGCATCAATGACGGCCTGAGCAAAGTCGGCGTTTTCGGATAGGAAACCGTAGCCTGGGTGGATGGCATCCGCGCCGGATTTTTCTGCGGCCTCCAGAATCTTGTCAAAGACGAGGTAGGACTCGGCAGAAGTGGTGCCCCCGAGTGCAAAGGCTTCGTCGGCAAGCGAGGCAAAGGGTGCCTGGGCGTCTGGCTCGGCGTAGACGGCGACGGAAGCAATGCCAGCGTCGCGGGCCGCGCGGATCACGCGAACGGCGATCTCACCGCGGTTCGCTACGAGAACCTTTGAGATCTTTTTGGTTTCTACTGCCACGGCAGCAACCTCCTGAACACATTAGGTTGAATACGCAATCTATTCTTGCACACAAAAGCATGAGTTAATTTTCACGCACGCAAGGGGGACATTTTTGAACAAAAATAAACCCACATCCAGTGTGGACATGGGCTTATACGGCTAAACCGAAAAACTAACGCTCAATCGGCATTTTCACCATATTGCCCCACTCAGACCACGAACCATCGTAGACCTGCGCCTTTGTGAATCCCAAAAGATGCGTGAGCACAAACCACGTATGCGCGGCTTGGGCGCCCACGTGGGAATAGAGGATTGTGGCAGATTCAGGCTCCAACATTCCGTAATTGACCTGAAGCTCTTCGGCCGAGCGGAAGCAGGAGTTGGGGTAGGTGGAACGATCCCACTCGAGGTTGATCGCGCTAGGGATATGGCCGTGGCGCATGGTGGTGCCGTAGGCGGAATCGCCATTGGGATCGTGTTCGGTGGCCTCGCCCGCAAACTCTTCTGGGCTGCGGGTGTCTACGAGCGTGCCTTCGGTCTCGCGCACCTGATCTACGAAGGCGCGCAGCATAGAGTCATCGCGGCTTACTTCGGGATATTCGGATGCTGGGAAGTCTGGAACCATGAAAGAGGTATCGCGTTCCTCGGCCATCCACGCATTGCGGCCGCCATCGAGCAGGCGAACGTCCTTGTGCCCGAAGAGGGTAAATACCCACAGGGCGTAGGCAGCCCACCAATTGGACTTGTCGCCGTAAAGAACAATCGTATCGTCGGCGTTAATGCCCTTCTCTCGCATTAGGGAAGTGAATTCTTCTCCGTCGATGAAATCACGGGTAAGTGGGCTAAGTAGTTCCGTGCGGAAGTTAATGCGGGTGGCAGTGGGGATATGGCCAATGTCATAGAGGAGCGAGTCTTCATCCACCTCAATAACGCGCAGGCCTTTGATGCCTAGGCGTGCGGACAGCCACGGTGCAGACACGAGGCGCTCGGGATGTGTGTATTCCTGGAATGGGGGATAGGGATCAACGTCAGCCACTGTCCGCCTGCCTTTCCTATAAGGGTTAATAATTCGCTCCCACCACTTTAACCCGATTTTTCCCGTGATGATCACTCGGGCATTATTCCTGTGGCCTGAGATACAGGTTTTAACCGGTGATTGGGGCCGCCGGCCGGCGGGGTTAAAGGGAGGGGGCAGTTGGGCGCGCGGAGGAAGAAGAGCTGGGATAAACTCGGGATATGGTGCGACAACGTGCTATGAACACCACCTATGAAGGGAACTGCAAGTGCACAAGGCAATTGTTGTATTTGAGGTAGAAGGCGGCTCGGATAAAGGCGCAGATGGCCACCGCAAGGACACCATGCCAATCGTCAATGCGATCAAGGAACAAGGCTGGGAGGCAGAGGTAATCTACTTCCATCCGGACAAGTCTGAAGAGATCTACACTCAGGTTTCTGAAAACTTTGATGCCTATATCTCCCGCGTCAACCCCGGCAATATCCCCGGCGGTGAGAAGGGCTACTTCGAATTGCTGAGCAAGCTGGCAGATGCCGGCCTGGTAGGTATGTCCACTCCGGCGGACATGATGGCCTATGGCGCCAAGGACGCACTGGTCAAGCTCAATGACACCCCGCTAGTGCCGGACGATACTGCGGCGTACTACGAGGTGGAAGAGCTGCATAATACCTTCCCCACCTCCTTGTCCTATGGCGAGCGCGTGCTCAAGCAAAACCGCGGTTCCACGGGTGAAGGCATCTGGCGCGTGCGCCTCGCGGACCAGGATCTTGCCCAGTCCGTTGAACCGGGGACCGCACTTCCGCTCGATACCGCTTTGAAGTGCACTGAGGCAGTGGATAACCAGACCCATGACTACAAGCTGGGCGCTTTCATGGACTTCTGTGACCAGTACATTGTGGGCGATAACGGCATGCTGGTGGATATGCGCTTTATGCCGCGCATTGTAGAGGGCGAAATCCGCATCCTGCTCGTGGGCAATGAGCCGGTATTTATCGTGCACAAGAAGCCGGCGGAGGGCGGCGATAACTTCTCCGCTACGCTCTTCTCCGGTGCCAAGTACACCTACGATAAGCCGGAATCGTGGCCGGAGCTGCTGGAGATGTTCGATAAGGCGCGTCCTGTTATCGCAGAGAAGCTCGGCGATACCAAGGATGTTCCGCTGATTTGGACAGCGGACTTCATGCTTGACGACGCCCCCGATGGCACCGACACCTACGTCCTCGGCGAGATCAACTGCTCCTGCGTTGGCTTCACTTCTGAGCTGGACATGGGCATCCAAGAAAAGGTTGCCGCCGAGGCAATTCGACGCGTTCAGGACGCGAACGCCTAGCGCTAGCTGTATCCTGCCAAGTAGCCCCACGGGAGACCGTGGGGCATTTTCCTACCATCCCTAAAACATTTTGAGGACCGCATAATGGCTGATAATGACTTCAATTCCGACGGTTTCCCGAAGGATTTTTCCCCGCGCGATTTTTCCGAAACTCCGCACCACCGCGCTGGGGATGCTGCGAAAAACGCTGAGGGAGCCAGCGCTGCCGAGGTGAATGAGACCAAGGAGTTTGGCTCTTTCGATGTAAATGAAACGAAGTCATTTGGTCACACTGATAAGTTTGGTGATTCTGGAAACTCGCGGGATCTTTCCTCTCAGAAGCCAGCCGAGGAGGACAGTTCGACTGCTTCTGCGGCATCTCCAAGTACCGGCAACTCCGATTTCTGGGCCATGCAGTCCTCCGCCGCAGGTCAGGGCGCTGCCTCCCGTGCGCATAACCCATTCACGGATTCGGCATCAACGGACGCTGCTGCGAACGGCAACCAATTCGGTTCCGTCCAGTCCACGAACGAGCAACCGGCTTTTGGCGGTTACGCTCAACAGCAGAGCACGGGCCAAGGATTCGGAGAGTTCCCTTCGGTTAGCGCTGCTCCTGCCGATTCTGGCCAAGATCTGGGTAATAAGAACAGTCGCATGAGCGGTGCTCTCAAGGGCTTGGCCAAAAAGGATGGGCTCTTGGGCGGACTTTTTGAATTCGAGTTCAAGCACTTCTTGACCATCACCCACGTGAAGGAGATCTATAAGGTCGCCATGATTCTTGGTGGAATCATGTGGATTCTGCACCTTCTCGGTGCCTTCTTATTCGCTACCGGCATGGGCATTTATGGCATCCAGGAGGACTCCGCGTCCGCCATCTTCGGAAGCATTTTTGCTTTCATCTTCCTAGCGGTCCTGAGCACCATCATCTTCTACGCTTTTATGGTGGCTATCAGGCTGTTTCTAGAAGCCATGGTGGCAAACGTGAGGATCGCCCAAAACACCGGCGATATCCTCGACAAAATGGACTAATCTTTTGTGATGAGTGGCTCGCTGAACAAAGCGAGTGGCAATGCGAGAAATGAGGAACGCCCCAGCAGATTGCGCTGGGGCGTTTGGCGTAGAGTCCTAGGCCTTTTGCGGGCTGGCTAAAGGCTAGTCGTAAGTTCCAAGCTGGTAACTGGGAAGATCAACCCACATCTTGTTGAATTCCTCGACTTCACCAGAAATTGGTTCAACGGTGTCGCCTTGTGCCTGTAGGCGCACGGTGTGGTGCGCGGTAATGCCCTCCGCGGTGGAGCGACTGCGCTCTCCCCAGGTGAAATCGACTTGGTTGTCGGAGACTGGGGTGACGCTTTCTACCTTTTCGAAGACGGACATGTCCTTGGCCGGAGCGCCGTTGACATAGAGGGCGAGTCCATCAACCATTGAAGCGCCGGTGCCTGCCGGACCTTCCACATCGCCCAATGAACCGCGGAAAATGATCCAGCTAATCGTGGCGCAGGGGTCGTAGGCGTTCTCGATATCGCCGATCCAAAAGTTGAAATCGCTGCCATCGTCAGCGGGCATGCGCCCAGGTGCGGTGCCAGAAGCATAAACCTTGCGCGGGTCGTTGGGCAGTTCCGCGCATTCGCGGTCTTTGCCCTTTTCCTGTTGCTGCGTGGTGGCCTTTTCGCCTTTGTCGGTGGAGTCTGACTGGGATGACGCCTTAGTAGAAGCGGCGTCGTCCGCTCCGGACGCTTCAGTCTCGGCCGGCGCTTGGTTGGAAAAGACTGGCTGTTCGGAGGAAGAAGAATCCTCTTGGGAACCGCAGGCGCTAAGCGCTAGTGGCAGGGAGGTCGCAAGTAGTAGGGCAGCAGAGAATCGCCGCAAGCGGCGAGGTGGCACGGCAGGCATGGCGGCTCTCCAACTCTAGTCGAGGAGCTTGGCGACGCTGTCCGGGTCGGCGTCGGAAAGCATATGGCGAATGCGGTCGTACTCATCGTCCTCGCCGATGGCCTTAGCGGCATGGCCGAGGGCGGCGATGGCGCGCAGCACGCCCTGGTTCGGTTCGTGGGAGAAGGGGACCGGTCCCCAGCCCTTCCACCCATTCCCGCGCAGGCGGTCCAGGCTACGGTGGTAGCCCGTGCGCGCGTAGGCGTAGGCGGTGATGAAAGCGGCTGGCTCAGCGCCCTCCTGCTGCTTAAGCTTTTGCTCAGCAAGCAAGGCCCACAGCAGCGGAGAATCCGGATGGGCAACGATGCCGGCGGCGAGATCCGAGGTGGAGTCCGCACCGGGATCGGCAGGCAGCTCAATGGGTTTCGGGGCAAGCATGTCTTTCATTTCCATGCCACCCCACTGTAGCGACGCCGGCGCGCAGCTACCAGAAATCGGAGACGTTAAGGTCAAATGAATACAGCGCGCGGCGCACCACCGGCAGGGAAAGCCCAATAACGGAGGAAGGATCGCCTTCGATGCGGTCAATGAACCAGCCGCCCATTGCCTCCAAAGTAAAAGCACCGGCGCACTGGAGTGGCTCACCGGATCGGGCATACGCTGCGATATCGGCTTCGCTGGCGTGGGCAAAGTGAACCGTGGTGGTAGATGTTTCCACATGGCGCCTATCGCCAAAGAGGAGGCAGTGGCCGGTAAGCAGCTCGGCCGTGCGGCCGGCTTGCTGGTGCCAGCGTTCGATGGTGGCTTCCTCGGTGTGCGGTTTGCCTTGTAACTCGCCGCCGAGCAACAGCATAGAATCGCCGCCGATGACGGGCTCGGTGGGGTAGCGCTCGGCCACCTTTTCGGCCTTGGCTGTCGCTAGGGCCGCCACGATATCGGCCGGTGGGCGGCCGGCGAGCGAGGCTTCAAGGGAGCGTTCATCAATGTCGGCCGGTTCCAAGACAGGTTCTACGCCCGCGCCGCGCAAGATGGACGCACGCGAGGGCGATTGGGAGGCGAGGATGAGCCGCATTAGAAGTACCGCACTGTATGGAAAGCGGAGGGATTATAAATGCGCTGCGACCCAAAGCGCTCGAAGCGCTCAGCCGGGGTGCCCCATTCATTGCGCTCGCCGGTAGCACCCGAGTGCTTTGCACTCATCTGCGCCAACACCGTGCGCAGGGCCGCGAGCTCGTCTTCAGTGGGATTGCCCTTTACTACCTTGATTTCAGGCGTAGACATCTCGCCTCCTAAACAGTTCCGTGCTTCTTGGGTACCTGCGCCACGGCCTTGCGCTCTAGCAGACGCAGGCCTTCCACCAGGTAGTGGCGGGTGGCGGAAGGCTCGATGACATTATCGGCCAGCCCGCGCTCCGCAGCGGCATACGGGTGCAAGAAGAGCTCGTCCATCTCTTCTTCCTTTTCCTCAGAGCCATAGATGGCCAGGGAAGCCTGGGAGGCTTGGGTGACGGCAATTTCTGCGGTGGGCCACGCGTAGACCAGGTCCGCCCCCAGGTCTTTTGCACCCATAAATACGTAGGCCGGGCCAATAGCCTTGCGGGTAATTACAGTGAGCTTGCCGACGCTCGCTTCGGCCTGCGCATAGGCAAACTTCGACGCCCTGCGAAGCAGGCCTGCCTTTTCCTCTTCCGGGGTAGGCACAAAGCCTGGGGAGTCCACGAATTCCACGATGGGAGTATTGAAGGCATCGCACGTGCGCACGAAGCGCGCGGCTTTTTCTGCGGCGGCGGAATCCAGTGCACCGGCCAATGCTAGCGGCTGGTTGGCAACGATGCCGACGGTGCGGCCATCGATGTAGGCAAAGCCAGTGACGATATTTTGGGCCGCTCCTGCAGAGAGTTCGAAGAATGACCCCTCATCGACTACAGCCTTAATGACATCGTTTATGTCATAGGCCTGCGCGGCGGTATCCGGAATGACGCTATTGAGATCAAAGTCCGCGACGCTACCGGCATCCACACGCGGCGCCTCTGCGCGGTTATTGGCGGGGAAGTAAGCCAAAACGTCGCGCACGAGGGACAAAGCCTGCTTGTCGTCGCTGGCCACCAGGTGAGCGGTGCCGGACTCTGCGTGGGCTGCGGCGCCGCCAAAGGTCTCTGGCGACGCGCCGGCCACGTGGCTGGCAGCCTGGTGGAGGGCGGTGCCTTGGGTGACTATGAGGACATCAGCAAACGTCGGCGCGAACGCCGCAATGCCGCTGGTATTGCCCGCGATAACGGAGATCTGCGGAATGAGGCCCGAGGCTTGGGAGACACGCGCCATGAGGCGGGCGTATCCAGCCATGGTGACGATGCCTTCTTCTACACGCGGGCCGGTGGATTCATAAATGCCGATAACGGGAACACCGGTCTTGATGGCGAGGTCATATACCTTGGTGAGCTTTTCGGCATAAACCTCCCCCATCGTGCCATCGAAGATTTCTCTGTCTTGGCTAAAGACGCACACGCGGCGGCCGTCGATAGTGCCGTAGCCGGTGACCACGCCATCGGTATAGGGGCGGTCATGCTCGCGGCCGAAATCGGTGGAGCGGTGGCGGGCCAGCGCGTCCGTTTCCACGAAGGATCCCTCATCGAGCAGCTGCGTCACGCGGGTGCGGGCGGCCGGCTCGCCTTCTCCCAGCGGCGCGCGGGACTCGGCAAGCTTGGCGTCCAGGTCCTCGATCTTGCCGGCGGTGGTTTTCAGGTCAGTCATAGGCCCCCACACTACTAGCGCACCCCGGTCAATGCGGAATGAAAGGCAGCAAGAGCGAGGAGTGAAAATCGTTTATGTGGTACTTGCCACCGCACCGTGGACTAAGCATTAAACCTGGGAATTCCTTGAATGGCACCCCGCTCGCTTACCCTATTGTGGGGGTGGTGTCCAGTGTAAACATTTTAGGGCGCTGGGCAGGTGAGTGCTAATTGTTGCATCTCAAGGGAGGTAAAAAGATTAGAAAAGTTTTCATTCAACTATTGATGTGAGTCTTGTAATCCCTTATTATTATATGAGTCTTCATGAATGTTTCCCCTGTTTTTTAACGATCTATTAAGGACGGTCTTCTGGTGATTAAAAAGGGACTGCGCTTGCTCGCACCGCTCGCCGTAGCGACTCTCTTCACGCCAGTGGCGCACGCGGGAGATATTCCCCCGATGCCGCAGGCATATCCCATTTCCAACCTCTATAAGAGCTGCAGTGCCGCTGGCGACAATGTCGAGCGCGAATGGCGCTTTGCAGAAACCGGCCGCCGCTACATGAGCGATGGCACCCTGCAGTTCAAAAACACCACCAATCAAGAAGTGCCCTACACCGCCGAGGTAGAAACCGGTACCAATCACGAGATTGATGCCAATTCTAAGGCCAAGCTGCCTTCTGGTTGGGACACCACCGCCAAGTCCGATATTGGTCTGAAGATGACCAATGGTTGGCGCGATAAAGAAACTTTCGGCCCAGTGAAGCTGAAGCCGGGTGAGTCCTTCCGCGTCGAGTACGGGGTCATCGAAAAGGACTTCATCTCCATGTTCGTGGGCTGCAATGATGACCGCCTGGAAAACATCCCGGGTGCCAACGTCATCCGCGGTAAGGGCCCGGCCGAGCGTTACGCCTTTGCCTACATCATTAAGGCAGATGGCTCCGTGTCCGATCTGGCCATGGAAATTCCTTCCCGCTCTCCGGGGGCAAACTCCAAGCCGATCGAGGGTAACTACACCTCCGTATCCGGCCCGAGCCTAGAAAAGATTGCCGATCCTAAAAAGGATGAGATCATGCAGCCGGCCGCGGAACTGCAGCGCGATCCATCCTGGCCAAAGGAAGGCGATAAGTGTGAAGCTGGCGATACCTCCTGGTACCCGCTGGACATCACCGCTGTAAAGCCGACCTACCGCAAGGCCGGCTACTCCACCGACTTCCTCAACTGGTCCAAGGGCGATTATGAATTCGCCCCAGTGACTGACTTCGTCGTTGGCGCCGAGCACGCCCCGTACACCAACTGGCAGGGCAACCGCGGCGATATTCCGAAGGGCTGGCTGGAGTCCGTCGGTGCCGTAAAGCGCGCCTACATGCCGGTCGGCACCGAGCTCAAGCACGTTGACCTCAAGCCAGGCGAGCGCGTGCGCGTGGAGTATGGCACCACCATGACCCGCATCAACTACCGCGAGATTCACTGCGGCAAGAGCGGAAACTACGACCTCACCTCTAACTACAAGCAGACCTCCGCCCCGAGTGGGTTCTGGGCAGAGGCCAAGATCACCGATAAGGCCGGCAATACCCGTACTGAGGACGTCACTCCGGACGAATTCCGCGACCTGCCGGTTCCGACCCAGACCATCTACTAAACCCCACCACACCTACACAAGGAGAAAGTTCCATGTTCAAGTCCAAGATTGCTTCTACCACCGCGGCTCTCGCCGTTGCCTCCGGCCTGATCTTCGCTCCGGCCGCTAACGCCCTACCACAGCGCGACCTAACCCCAGCTAACCCGACCACCATCGGCGAGCGCTGCTCCAACCCAGGTGACACCGGCCAGACCGTAAAGATCAAGCGCACCTATTTTGATGGCTCCGCCGGTTCCTGGACTGTGTCCAACTACAACGATGAGCCATTGCCTGTCACCCGTTCAATCAAGGAGACCAAGACAAAGACTTGGAACGTGTCTGCTGGCGTCGATTTCAAGCTGTTGGATCTCATTAATTTCACCTTCTCTTCCAGCTACACCGATAGCCAGTCCTACGAGGTAGGCGAACAGGTTGGTCCGTACGACATTGCTCCGGGCAAGACTGCCGTGCTGCGCGCCGGTTGGCTTGTTTCTGATTTCGAAGGTCAGAAGACCGTGTGTGGCTCCGACCACAAGTGGCAGGCTAATGGCGGCACCTTCACGGCTTCTCTGCCGAAGGAACGCCACGTCGAGGTTTCCACTCGCGATAACAACGATTGGGGCTAAACATGAGCAAGACGTCCATCGCCAGCGCCCTTGCGGCGCTGAGCCTGGTGGCCGCTCCTGTTGCCCACGCCGCTGATTTCGGTGGGGACTTCGAGCTGCCCCAGCGCTGGAACGACGATTATAAGCCGGGCACGCATTGCTCGACACCGGGTGAAAACGGCACCTACGTCACCGCAAAGCGCCGCTGGTTCAAACAGACTGATGCCACCAGCGTGGCCAACCGCAACGACGAAGAAGTGCCGGTCAAGCACACCGTCACCAAGGCCCGCACCCAGACCATCGAGGTCTCCGGCTCCGTTGAGGGTACCGGTGATCTGGCCAAGGTGTTGACCAAGACCTATGGCTTCAACTACGTCAGTGAGCAGCACTGGAAGCTAAACCAGGTGGTTGGTCCGTACACCCTGCCAGCGAATTCGCAGGGCAAGCTGGTGTGGGGCTTTACCATGCTCGATACTGACGGTCAGGACGTTCGTTGCAACTCTGACCAGCAGTGGGAAGCCCAGGGCAAGCCGTACTCGGCCTCCGTGCCAGAAGCGCGCTACTCTGAGCTGCGCTTGGAAGACGCCCCTGAGCGGAACTAATCCACCCCGTTAAGGAAGCGCCTCGCCAATCTGAAAGGACTGGCGAGGCGCTTTTCTTTCGGCTAGGCGCTTTCGGAAGCTTGAGTCGAGAGGACAGGGGTTAGGCAGGTAGCCAAGCGTAGCCATAAGGGCCAAGCTCCACCGGTCCGAGATCGATGGAGCGATCGCTGAAATTGTGCAGGCACAGCAGATCGCCGCGTTGGTAACCAAGGACGGCCTCTTCGCCGGTCTCAACCGGCTCACACGGCGCGGTACCGAGATCAGAGTGGGCATGGCGCTCGGCGATCATGGAGCGCACAGTATTGAGCAACGAGGCGGCGTCTTCAATCTGGGCGGCCACAGACGTTCCGCCTACAACCGGCAGCCGGGACGGCGCATTGATGCTGAAACCGGCGTGTTCGGAATCGTCCCACTGCATGGGGGTGCGGACCGCATAGCGGTCCGGAAGTGTCGTGTCATCGAGCATGCCAATCTCATCGCCGTAGTAGATAAACGGTGCGCCCGGCAGGGTCATCAATAGGGAAAACATCAGCTCCACCTTGCGGCGGTCGCCGTTCATCAGTGGCATAAGCCTGCGGGCAATACCCACGTGCGCGCGCATACTGTCTTCTGGCAGGTACTCCTGGTACATCAGATCTCGCACGGTATCGTCCACCATTTCCAAGGTGAGCTCATCGTGGTTGCGCAGGAAGGTACCCCACTGGCAGCCTTCCGGTAGGGAAGGCAGTTCGTCGAGGATGGAGTAGACCGGGGTGGCGTCGCCAAGCGCCAAAGCCTGATACAACCGCGGCATGACCGGGAAGTTGAAGACCATGTGGAAGCGCTCGCCCTGGCCGTAGAATTGCATGGTTTCGGCCGGCGGCTGGTTGGCCTCCGCGATGAGCACGGCATCCGGGTAGTGCGCGTCCATGAAGGAGCGAATCTTTTCCACAAACTCGATGGTCTCCGGCAAGGATTCGCCGCCTATACCATCGCGTTCAAAGAGATAAGCAATAGCATCGAGGCGCAGACCGTCCAAGCCCTTGTCCATCCAGAAAGACAAAATTTTGAATACTTCCTCCTGCACGGCCGGGTTATCGTAGTTCAAATCCGGCTGGTGGGAATAAAAGCGGTGGAAGTAGTACTGGCCGCGCTTGTCATCCCAAGTCCAGTTGGAAGTCTCCACGTCAGTGAAAATGACGCGGATTTCGGGGTAGCGCTCCGGGTCATCGCCCCAGACGTAGAAATCGCCATAGGGGCCTGTGGGATCCGTGCGGGAGGCCTGGAACCATGGGTGATCGGAGCTGGTGTGGTTGAGCGCCAAGTCCGTCATAATGCGCATGCCGCGGCGGTGCAGCTCCGCAATGAGCTCTTCAAAATCCTCCATCGTGCCATAATCTGGGTGGATGGAGTAGTAGTCCGCAATATCGTAGCCATCATCGCGCAAGGGGCTGGCATCAAACGGCGAAAGCCACAGGCAGTCCACGCCGAGCCATTGAAGGTAGTCCAGCTTATCGATGACCCCGCGCAGCGTTCCTACCTCCTTATCACCATCGGCCTTAAACGAGCCGACGAGGGCCTGGTAGAAGACTGCATTGTGGTACCAGCTCATGAAAGGTCCTTTCTTTTGGCCCGCCAGGTTAGGTAGGTAAGAAGGCACAGTACTCCGGCCACGAGACCGGGCCAGATGGCGGGGGAGTCGTGAAAGAGGTTGATGATGGCCTGAATAACCGCGAGGATGCTGAAGAAACCAAGGAAGCCCAGCGCGGTATCCCACAGCATGGCCCTGCGCATTAGGCCTTGACACCACCTGCGGTCAGGCCAGCGACGATGCGGTGCTGGAAGATAAGCACCATGATGACCAGTGGGATGGTAACCAGCGCGCCAGCGGCCATGGTCGCGGCATAGGGGTACTCAAAGGCCGAGGGGCCGGAGAAGCGTGCAATGGCCACGGTCACCGGCTCAGTATCGGTGGTGGAGAGCTGCTTGGCCAGCATGAACTCATTCCACGTGGTGATAAAGGCGATGATCGCGGTGGTAAACAGCGCTGGCGCCGCCAGTGGCAATAGCACCAAACGGAAAGCTTGAGAACGCGAGGCTCCATCTACCCGGGCTGCTTCTTCCAATTCCCAGGGAAGCTGGCGGAAGAAGCTCAGCAGCGTATAGACCGTGAGCGGAAGCGCGAAAGAAATATTAGGGATGATCATCGCACGGTAGGTGCCAATCCATTCCAAGTTGCCAAAGAGCTGGAAGAGCGGGGTGACCAAGGCAATGGCCGGGAACATGGAGGCAGCCAGGATAATGCCGGTCACGATTCCCTTGCCCGGAAAGTCATAGCGGGAGAGTGCATAGGCGGTAAAGACGCCGATGAGCACGGCCACCGCGGTGGTAATCAGTGAGATGAGAAGCGAGTTACCGAGCGCGGCAAGGAAGTCATTTCCCTTATCGGTAGCCAAGGCATCGCGGAAATTATCCAGCGTGACATGGGTAGGCCATGGCGTGGTATCAAAGGTGAATCGCTGATCCCGCAGCGCGGTTACCAGCATCCAGTAGAAGGGAGCGAGGCCCCAGAACATGATGAAAATGATGCCGGCGAAGTGTCCGAATTTACGCATTATTTAGCTGCCTTCCTGCCGGAGACATCCGCACCAAGGAAGCGAATGAGGATAAAGGCGACGACGAAGATAAGAAGGAAAATGAGGGTGGAGAGCGCGGAGGCGGAATTGAAGTTGCCTTGGCGCATATCCTCCACCACCAGCTGCGAGATGGTCGCGGTAGGGGAGTTGGAGGAGCTAGAAATCATGATGACCGGCAGGTCATACATGCGCAGTGCGTCCAGGGTGCGGAAGAGTACGGCCACCATGAGCGCCGGGCGCACCAGCGGGAGGGTGATCCGGAAGAACGTCTGGATACGATTGGCGCCGTCCACGCGGGCGGCGTCGTAGACGTCCTTAGGAATCATCTGCAGGCCCGCCAGGATAAGCAGTGCCATAAACGGGGCGGTCTTCCACACATCCGCGATGATGACGGCCAGGCGGGCGTAGAACGGGTCCGTGGTCCAGGCGATCTGTGCACCAAGCAGCGAGTTGACGATGCCATCCGGGGCAAACATGAACTGCCATAGCTTGGCCGTGACGGCCGTTGGAATGGCCCAGGGGATAAGTACCGCCGCACGAACTAGGCCACGGCCGCGGTACTCACCGTTCATGATGAGCGCCATCAGCATACCCAGGATGGTCTCCAGCAGCACGGTAACGACGGTGAAAAAGAGCGTAATCTTGACTGCGGGCCAGAAATCTGTGGCGATAACCCCCGGTGGGCAGGTGGAAATCTGGCCGGTACCGGAAACGCATCGGTTATTGATCCAGTACAGGTAATTTTCCAATCCGGCAAAACCGCCTTCCTCAAAAAGTCCCGTCTGCGGGTTGAGGTGCCTATTGCCTTGGAAGGACAGGAAGATGGCGCGGATGATGGGGTAGCCGATGATGACGGCGAGCACGATGAGCGCCGGAGCAATCAGCCCGGCCACGCGCCCGTAATTTTTGCGCTGGGGTTTCGGCGCTCTTGCCGACGCCCCTTTCGGCGTCCCCTTGGACGCAGTCGGCGAAGCTATAGCCACGCTGGTCCGCCTTTCTGTTAAAGAAATGCTGTCTATTGGCTAGATTCTATCCCCAATAGGGGAGTGAAAACCACAAAGGGTGAGGCGGCGGTATGCCCGCCTACCTCACCCGGATTGGGAATTTAACCCTGGGAAGCCGATTCGATGGCCGCCTTCATATCGGCGGTGGCATCATCGACCGACTTGTCATCCGTCAATGCAGCGTAGGCATTGTCCTGGATGGCCTTAGAAATCGCCGAGTAGAACGGGGAAACCGGGCGCGGTGCCGCGTTCTCCAAGGACTCCTTGAGCGCCGGCAGGTATGGGAACTCCTGCTGTAGCTGCGGGTCATCGTAGATGGAGGCCAAGACCGGTGGGAAGGACTGCTCCGCGAAGGACTTCTGGTTGTCCTCGTTGATGATGAACTTCATAAAGTCGAGCGCAGTGCCCTTATTCTTGGAGTTGATATTGATACCGTTGTTGTAGCCACCCAGCGTGGAAACGCCTACGCCGTCCTTGCCCAGTGGGGCCTGGACCTCGACGTCGACGCCGGCATCAACCGCATTGGAGTACATATATGGCCAGTTCACGGCGAAGGCGGTCTTTCCTTCAGTGAAGGCCATATTGGTTTCTTCCTCGGTGGCGGCGGTGGAGTCCTTGGAGATGGTCTTATCCTTGTACGCATCCACCATGGCCTGAAGACCGTCCTTGGCTTCCTTGGAATCCACGGTGACATTGCCGTCCTTATCCAAGACAGAGCCGCCCCAGCCTTCCATGAAGTCAGCGGTATTGAGCGCAAGGCCTTCATACTGCTTGAGCTGGGTGGTCAGACAGTTCTTGCCGTCTTCCAGCGCCTTACATGCAGATTTGAGATCTGCGAACTTCTCGGGAGCCTTATCCGCGAGCTTGGTATTGCGGAAAAGCAGCTGACCATTGGTGTTTTGCGGCAGCGCGTAGAGGACGTCGTTATAGGTGGCGGACTCTACGGTGGCCGGCAGTAGCTCATCCGTATTGGTTTCAAAATCACCATTGAGCGGCTGGAGCCACTGGTTGGCAGCGAACTCCGCGGTCCACACGACGTCCAGCGCCATGACATCGTAGTCATCGCTGCCCGCCTGCAGGGACTGCACGAGGGTCTCGCGCTGGGCGTCAGCCTCGCCGGCCAGCTCCTTGAGCGTGACCTTCTCGTCTGGGTGCTGCTCGTTCCACTTTTCGATGATGGGGGTCACCTTGTCCGTGTCATTTTTGCCCATGGCAAAAGTGATGGGGCCGTGCGCATCCGCCCCGCCTTCGGAGGAACCGCCCGCAGCGGAATCGGAGGAGGACGAAGAGCAGCCGGCCAGAGCCAGAACTGCAGTAGTCGCAACGGTGGTGCGAAGCAGGAATCTCTTCATGGAATTCACCTTTCGGAAAACTTTCGGTTCTTTAAACCTAAAATACGGAAATCGAAAGGTGGATAATTTTGACCTATTTAACTCTAAATGGGGGTAGTAAAGGGGGCGGCGGGAGGTTGGACTACGTACCTGCGGCACTGTGGCCCAGTGTCCGCCGTGGGGCTAATCCTGTGAGATACGGCGCCCCGTTTCTGGGTCAAAGCGGAGTGCTTCGCGCGGGTTGAATGTCAGTACGACATCTTCGCCGCGCTGTGGTGGGGTACCTTCGGCGCGAGCAACAAAGCGGTTTTCGCCCTCGGTGACGTAGACATAGGACTCGGCGCCCAGCTCTTCCACAATGTCCACCACGCCTTGGAAACCCACTGGACCCTTGTTGATAAACATCTTTTCTGGGCGTACACCTACGCGGCCGCCGTTGTAGTCAAAGATATTCATGGCTGGCGATCCGATGAAACCGGCGACGAATTCGTTTGCGGGGGCGTCATAAAGCTCGCGCGGCGGGGCAACTTGCTGCAGCTCGCCGTCCTTGAGCACCGCCACACGGTCACCCATGGTCATCGCCTCTACCTGGTCGTGGGTGACGTATATCGTCGTCGTACCCAGTCGCTGCTGCAGGCTGGCCAACTCGGCGCGGGTCTGAACGCGCAGCTTGGCATCCAGGTTGGATAGTGGCTCATCCATGAGGAAGGCCTTCGGCTCGCGCACAATGGCGCGGCCCATGGCCACGCGCTGGCGCTGGCCACCGGAAAGGTCCTTGGGCTTGCGCTTGAGGTAATCGGTCAGACCGAGTGTCTCCGCAGCTGCGTGTACCTTGGACTTGATGTCGGCCTTGGGCAACTTTGCCAGCTTCAAAGCAAAGCCCATGTTTTGTTCTACTGTCAGGTGTGGGTAAAGCGCATAATTCTGGAAGACCATGGCGATATCGCGATCGCCTGGCTCTAAGTTGGTCACGTCCTTGCCATCAATGGTGATGCGGCCGCTCGATGTCGGCTCTAATCCCGCCAGTGCGCGCAGCGTCGTGGATTTACCGCAGCCCGAAGGACCAACGAGCACCAGAAACTCGCCGTCCGCGATTTCGAGGTCCAAGTCCTTTACCGTGGGCGCGCTCGCGCCAGGGTAGGTGATATTGACCTTTTCAAAAGTGACCTTTGCCATGCGCAACACACTAGCACCATTGATGGCCGGTATCCTTAAAGCTTATGACTGCACTTGATTTGGAACGCATTCGCACCGCATTGGCCGATGATTTCACCACCATCGATTTCGTGGAAAAGACCGGCTCCACCAATACCGACTTGATGCAGGCCACCAACGTTGCGGATGGCACCGTGCTGCTTGCCGACGAACAACTTTCCGGCAAGGGACGTCTTGGCCGCTCCTGGACCGCGCCGGCCGGTTCGCAAGTCATTTTCTCTGTGCTTTTGCTGCCGGAATCTCTCGATCACTTGGGCACCCTACCTCTGGCCGCGGGCTTGGCGGTCACCGGTTCCATCGAGGGCACCGTGCTCAAGTGGCCGAATGATGTGCATATCGATGGCAATAAGCTGTGCGGCATCCTCGCTGAGGCCGGACCCGTGGGCCAGGCTTTCAAGACCGCGCCAAAGACCGAGCTCACCAAGGTGGAAGTGGGCAAGGCTGAACTTAATAAGGCTGAGGTCAACAAGGCGGAAGTAAATAAAACCGAAGTCAATAAGGCGGAGCTCAATAAAGCCGTAGGCAGTGCCTCACCTTCCGCGCGCGTCGTCGTAGGCATGGGCATCAATGTCACTTTGACCCGCGAGGACCTGCCGATTGAAAAGGCCACTTCGCTCGCGCTCGAAGGCCGCGATACCGACCGTACCGAGCTAGCCATTAACGTGCTGAAGAACCTGCGCCGTCGTATTGTGCAGTGGGAGAACCACGATCCGCAGCTCCTGCGCGATTACCGTGCGGTGTGTTCCTCACTGGGACAACAGGTGCGCCTAGAAACTCCATCCGGCGATGTTATTGGGCACGTGGATGAAATCGGCGAGGACGGCCGCATCATGGTCGCTGGTGAGTACTATTCCGCGGGCGATGTCACGCATCTGCGCCCACAGCAGTAGACCGCACAAGAGACACGGGAGGTAGCATCCATAGCTATGGGATTAATGAAGATGGGCCAAGGCGAGATCAAGCGCGCAGATGTCTCCGCGCCTTTTCGCGCATTGATTTTCCCTTTTCTCGAGCTCATCCTCATTACCGGTCTACTGTGGATTGCCATCGGTTGGTGCGATGTCCAAGCAGTAGACCCGATGCTGCGCAATGGACTGGTCGCGGTGTGGGCGCTGTTGGGAATCTGGCGCTTTGTCATCCCGCTTTATAAGGCCCGTCGCAAGCGCTTCATAGTGACCAACCGGCGCGTCATCGCGCGCGAGGGGCGCACTATCGATTCGATTCCGCTGCAGGATATTCGCGGTGCTCGAAAACGACGCGGCGGAGTGTCTCTAGCCATCCATGGTTGGGACCGCGCCATGTATTTCCCTAATGTTGCTAAGCCCAAGCGCGTGGCTGAGATTATTAATGATCGCCCTTGGTTTTAACCTCAGTGGTGTGCAGCTGGCTATCCAGGTCCTCCGGCGAGAGGTTGGCGCGGCTAAATTCCTGCGTCAGCGGCAGGCGCAGCTCTAAATCAGAGGCGGGGCAAAGCTCAACCGTTGCCTTATCTACTACGTAGTCCAAAACGTGCCCACCGGAGGTGCGGGCGGCGTCGATAAAGTGCACGTGACAGCCTGGCACCGAAATTCCTTTTTCATAAACGGGGGTGCGGAAGCCGCCGATGACTCCTTCGACGTTCTGAAAGTGCAGCTCTTTATCTCCGCCGACGGCCTCTGACATCGGTGGGTAGGGCTTTTCCTGCTTGACCACCGTGCGGGTGGTGACCTCCTTAAAAGTGCCCACGATGCGCACCGCATACATGTAGTTGGCGGAAGGCTCGAGCCTATCGATAAAGGCGGAGAGCTGATCGCGGCGCAGGCCCGCGGGGGCGTCGGCAGTAATGCGAGGAACAAAATTGGTGGCTACCGCATAGGGGGTGCGCTGATCCAAATCTGCAATCTGTGCGGAACCATCGCCCCGCAGTTGGTAGCAGGTGCCGTCCAAAATGATCATCTCACCGTCGAGGCCATCGAAGGTGCCCAAGCCGAAGTTTCCCTTACCTAGCAGCTCTGAAATGGTCATTTCGCCGTCATAAATGCCATCAAGCAAAGCGGTCATGAGTGAATTTTGGAAGATGGTATGACGAGTGAACATAGTATCCAGGCTAGTATTGGGGGACGTGAGTGACTTAAAGCCTATTGTAACTGTTTGTGGCGACGGCCAGCTGGCCCGCATGATGCAGCCGGCCGCCGCGGAGCTCGATATTCACCTGCGGATTCTAGCCAGCAAGCCGGATTCTTCCGCGGCGCAGGTCACCCCGGACGTGGTGCTGGGGGACTATACCTCCCTGGAGGAGCTACGCGGCGTGGCCGAGGGCGCGGATGCCATCACTTTCGAGCACGAGCACGTGCCCAATGAACACTCCACCGCGCTTATCGACGCCGGATTTAACGTCCAGCCCCAGCCCACCGCCCTCATTTACGCGCAGGACAAGCTAAAGATGCGCGAAAAGCTCGCCGCATTCGGAGCACCCGTGCCGCGCTTTGCTGCAATCGATTCGGTGGCCGATGCCCGCGCCTTCTTCGACGCCGTCGATGGTCGCGTCTGCCTCAAGGCCCGCCGCGGTGGCTACGACGGCAAGGGCGTGTGGTTCCCCACCGCCGATAATTGCTTTGAGCTGGTTTCCGAGCTGCTCGAGGCCGGTACCCCTCTCATGGCTGAGGAAAAGGTGGACCTGACCCGCGAGCTTTCCATCCTCGTTGCCCGCCGCCCCTCCGGTGAGGTCAAGGTGTGGCCGATTACCCAATCCCGCCAGGAAAACGGCATCTGTGCCGAGGCCATCGCGCCCGCCCCCGGCCTTACCCCGGAACTTTCCCAGCGCGCTTCCGAGCTGGGACTGTCTATTGCCGAGTCCTTGGGCGTGACCGGCGTGCTCGCCGTAGAACTCTTTGCCTTTGACGGCCCCGAGGGCGAGGACATCTCCGTCAATGAACTGGCCATGCGTCCGCATAACACCGGTCACTGGACTCAGGACGGCTGTGTTACTTCCCAGTTTGAGCAGCACCTGCGCGCCGTGCTCGACCTCCCGCTAGGTGCGGTCGATGCGCTTGCCCCCGTCACCGTCATGGCCAATGTCTTGGGAACCGACGAAGATCCTGCCATGCCCATGCCGGAGCGCGTTCGTGAAGTAATGAAGCGTTACCCGCAGGCCAAGATTCACCTCTACGGCAAGGACCACCGCCCTGGCCGCAAGATTGGCCACGTCAACGTTACCGGTGAGGACACCGACGAGACCCTGACCATCGCCCGCCAGGCAGCGCACTACCTCGTGCACGCCGAATGGGCATAAAACTCTGCTTGTAGAAAGGACAGCATGCAACCACACGTAGGCATCATCATGGGTTCTGATTCTGATTGGCCCACCGTTGAACCCGCCGCCCAGGTCCTCGCAGACTTTGGCATCCCCTTCGAAGTTGGCGTGGTCAGCGCTCACCGCACCCCAGAAAAGATGCTCGCATACGCAAAAGAAGCCCATACCCGCGGCCTGAAAGCGATTATCGCCTGTGCCGGTGGCGCCGCGCACTTGCCCGGCATGGTTGCAGCGGCCACGCCGCTGCCAGTCATCGGCATCCCGCGCGCTTTGAAGGAGCTCGATGGCCTCGACTCTCTTCTTTCCATCGTGCAGATGCCCGGTGGTGTGCCGGTCGCCACCGTTTCTATCGGCGGTGCAAAAAACGCCGGCCTGCTTGCTGCGCGCATTCTCGGGGCAGGTGACCCCGCTATACAGGACAAGATGGTGGATTACCAAAAGCAGATGGCCGAGGAAGTCGAGCAGAAGGATAAGAACCTGCGCGACAAGCTGCTGGGAGAGTAGCTCTTAGGAAAAGAAGTAAATAAAACAAGCACGTTTAGCCACAACCGCGGAGGTTTCGGCAAAGCGTGCTTGTCTTCTGCGCGGTGACGTCGACGAACGCTAGAAGGGCACGCCGGAGCGCAAGATGACATTGGCAAACGGCGTGGTGGAACCGGTGCGCACGACAAAGGAGGCGCGGGCAACTTCGCGTTTGAGGTCGTCATGGGAGACCTCGGTGAGGGGTACTGCGGGAAGCAAGGAACGCACCTCGGTCGGGATGGAATCGGCGATGGTGGCGGCTTCGACTACGACTTCGTCGAGGAGGGCGGCCAGCGTATCGGCAAAGGTGGGGATGCCGAAGGTAAGCGTGAGGTCGATGACTGAAACATCGTGAGGAATGGGCAGGCCGCAATCAGCGATGACAAAGGTATCAGTGTGGCCAAGGCGCGCAACGGCACCGGCGAGCGCGGGATTAAGGAGACCGGACTTACGCATTGGTGACCTCCGGCAAAGTGGATGCGGTCGTGGGGTAGGAGGGCTGCGCGCCGTTACCGGTGGCGGCGAAGGCGCCGACGCGGGCGGCGAAGGTGGCGGCATCGACAAGCGAGGCTCCAGCGAGGAGCTGGGCGCAAAAGGCACCTGCGAAGGCATCGCCGGCGCCGGTGGTATCCACGGCGGTCACGCGCGGGGTGGGGATATCCGCGCCGCCTTCCGGGTTAGCAACGTAGGCGCCGTGGGCGCCAAGGGTCAGCACGACGGAACGGAAACCGGCCTCTACCAGGCGGTGGGCGAGCTCGCGCGGGGCGCCTTCAGCTGGCAGGCCGAGCTGGTCCAAGATGAGCCCCGCTTCGTGTTCGTTGGCCAGCAGGGGATCGGCCTGCAGAAGCGAGTCACGGTCGACCTCGACTACCGGAGCGAGGTTAACCACCACGCGACCTTGCGCAGCGTCGACTGCCGCCTGAAAACCAGAGGCAGGGATCTCGCCTTGGAGGAGAACCACGTCGGCATCGGCGATGGTGGAGGCGCGGGCGGTGACAAAGGGGGCGTCGACAAGCGCATTGGCGCCGGGGGAGATGACGATGGTGTTCTCGCCATCGGCCGAGACGGTAATGACGGCGAGGCCCGTATTGGTATCGGCCTGCTCCACCGTGCCGAGATCGATTCCGGAGGTGCGCATATAGTACATGGCGGGCTCAGCATAAGGATCGGAGCCCACCGCGCCCACAAAAGCCACGTTGGCGCCCAGCTGCGCCGCCGCAACGGCCTGATTGGCGCCCTTGCCTCCAGCTAAAATCTCGCCGCCGGAGCCCAGCAGGGTTTCGCCGGGCTGCGGGTGGCGCTCGGCGTGGACGATGAGATCGGCATTGATGGATCCGACGACGGTTAGCTTGCTCATTGGAAATCCTCTACATTGTCGCGGGTGACGGTGATGACCTCGACGGGGACGTTCTTCTCCGCCGTGCCACCGTGCAGGAGCGCTGCGGCTTGTTCGATGGCGCGGGCACCGAGCTCTGCGGGCTGCTGGGCGATGGTAGCTTCCAGCTTGCCATCTTTGACTGCCTTGAGGCCATCGAAGGTGCCGTCAAAAGCCACCACCTTGACCTCAGTACCGGCGCGCGAGCCCAAGGCTTCGACCGCGCCGAGCGCCATTTCATCGTTTTCTGCAAAGATCGCCTTGATATCGGGGTTGGCTTGCAGCAGGTTGGTGGCAACGTTGAGGCCCTCCGTACGGTCAAAATTCGCCGATTGCTTGCCGACGACCCGAATATCCCCGTACTTCGCAATCTGCTCTGCAAAGCCTTTGCCGCGCTCGCGCGAGGCGGAGGTACCGGCGGTGCCCTGCAGGATAAGTATCTCTCCCTTTTCCCCGATGGAATGCGCGAGTGTATTCGCCGCCTGTGCGCCGCCGGCGACGTTATCGGAGGCCACCATGGAATCCAGTTCTACGCCGTTGACGTCGCGGTCCACGCCGATAACCGGTACGCCGTCATCCTTGATGCCGCGCACGGCCGGGGCGACGGCATCGGAATCGGTGGGGTTAACCACGACGACCTTGGCTCCCATTGACGTGGCATTGCCCAGTTGATTGACCTGTTGGGCGGGGTCATCGGAGGCGTCTTGGATATCCAGCGGAACGCCGAGCTCCTTGGCCTTATCTTGTGCGCCGTGGCGCAGCTCAACGAAGAAGGGGTTGGTCTGTGTCGACAGCGCTAGCGTGATGCGGTTGCGGTCTTCTTCCGAACGATTGCAGGAGGCAAGGCCAAGCGCGAGGGCGGGCACGAGAAGGGTGGCGATGAGCTTTTTCATGGTGGGTGCTCCTTAGCTGGCCGTCTTATTACGGATAACGTCGAAGCCGACGGCCAGCGCAATGACCAAACCAATGACGATCTGCTGCCAGAAAGAGGAGACATTGAGCAGATTCAGACCGTTGCGGATAACGGCCAAAAGAATTGCGCCGACCAGCGTGCCGGTGGCCTTGCCCTGGCCGCCGGAGAGCGAGGCGCCGCCGATGACGACGGCCGCGATGGCATCCAATTCATAGCCGGTGCCGGCCTGAGGTTGCGCAGATTCGAGGCGGCCTGCCATGACCATGCCGGCCCAGGCGGCAAAGAAACCGGAGAGTGCGAAGACGGCGATCTGGATGCGCTTGACCGGCAGGCCCGAGAGACGGGCGGCCTCGAGGTTGCCGCCGATGGCGTACATGGAACGGCCGAGTACCGTGCGCTCTAGGATGAACCAGCACATGAGCCCGGCGATGACCATCATGATGATTGGCACTGGGAAGCCCGCGATATCGCCGCCAAAGGCGTTGACGGCTGGGGCGGTTTCAATGGGCGAGCCTTGGGAGATGACCAGGGTAAGTCCGCGGGCGATGGACATCATGGCCAGCGTTGCGATGAAGGACGGAATCTTGCCCCACGCGGTGGCCATGCCGCAGATGGCGCCGGCCAGCGCTCCTACGATAAGGCCGATGAGCAACGTGAGCCAGCCAGGTAGACCAGCGGTGGAGAACATATAGGCCGAGACCATGGCACCCAGCGCGGCGACCGAACCTACCGAAAGGTCGATGCCAGCGGTGACGATGACAAAGGTCATGCCGAAGGCCAAGATTGCCACCGTGGCGGCCTGGATGCCGATATTGAGCAGGTTCGCCACGGTAAGAAAGTACGGGGTGGCGATAAACAGCGCGATGCACAGGGCAATAAGGCCAACGAGTGCGCCATTATTCATCGCCCAGTTAACTACTCGATTCTTGGTCAAGCTTCATCCTTGGGGTCAGTTCCGGCAGGTGCGGCAGCAGCGGCGGAAGTAGCGGAGGTCACATTGGATACGGCGAAGGCCATGACCTCGTCTTGGGTGGAGTCCTTGGGGAGTTGGCCGGCGAGTTGACCACCAGACATGACGAGGATGCGATCGGACATGCCGAGCACCTCGGGTAGATCGGAGGAGGCCATGAGCACGGCGCCGCCGGCAGCGGTGACCTCATTGATGATGTTGTAAATCTCCACCTTGGCGCCGACGTCGACGCCGCGGGTGGGTTCATCGAGCAGGAGGACCTTGGAACCGGCCAGTACCCAGCGGCCGAAGACGGCCTTTTGTTGGTTGCCACCGGATAAGTTCCGGATGGGCTGCGAGAGATCGGCCATACGGATGCGCAGCTTTTCCGCTACCGCACCGGCGCGGCGGCGTTGGCCGCTGCGGTCTGCAAGCCCTGCCTTGGCAGTGGGGTAGAGGGTAGCAAACCCCAGGTTATCGCCCACGGAGGCGTCAAGGACGAGCGCCTGGGACTTGCGGTCTTCCGGGATATGGCCCACGCCGGCGCGGATGGCGGCGCGTATATCGCCGCTGCGCAGCTGCGTGCCGCCAACGCGGATGGAGCCGGAATCGTAAGGATCGGCGCCTGCGATGGCGCGAATGACCTCGGTACGGCCAGCACCCACGAGTCCGGCTAGGCCGACGACTTCGCCGGCATGGACGGAGAAGGTGACGTCGTGAAAGGCGCCGTCGGAAGTCAGCTCGGAGACTTCTAGTAGGGCCTCTCCGTGTTCAGGGGGAACCTTGCGCGGGTATTGATTTTCAATCTCGCGGCCGACCATGAGCCGGACCAGCTCGTCCTCGTCCGTATCGGCAGGGACTTCGGCAATGAAAGAACCATCGCGCAGCACGCTAATGGTCTCTGCAATTCGCGCTAGTTCCTCCAAGTGATGGCTGATAAAAATCATGGCCACGCCCTTGGCCTTGAGCTCCTCAAGCACGGCAAAGAGGGCATCGACCTCCTTACCGGTGAGCGCGGCCGTGGGCTCATCCAGGATAAGAATTCGCGCATTCATGGACAGCGCCTTTGCGATTTCTACGAGCTGCTGCTTGGCGACGCCGAGCTCACCCACCGGCATATCCAGGTCCACGTCCAAGCCGATGAGATGCAGCGCGGCTTGGGCCTGTGCCTTGAGGTGTTTGTGGTTGACCAACCCGAAGCGGCGCGGGGTGCGCCCGAGCATGATGTTCTCGGCCACCGACATGGTGGGAACGAGGTTGAGCTCTTGGTGGATGGTGGCGATGCCCAGCGCCTCGGAGGCCTTGGTGTCGGGGATTTTAACCTCTGCGCCATCCACCACAATGCGGCCGGAATCTGGTTGGTGGACACCGGCAATCATCTTGATGAGCGTGGATTTTCCGGCGCCGTTTTCACCCAGCAAGGCTTGGACCTGACCCCGGCGGACGGTGAGATCCACGCCTTTAATGACTTCTACCTGGCCAAAGGATTTGGTTACGCTTTCTAAGCGCAATACGTGGTCACTCATGGCGTGGCCTCATTGAGGTGGTGGGCGGTGGACATGCGTGGGATGTAGCGGGTGTCTAGCACTTCGCCTTCTGGCTGGCGCTTTTCGTTAATGGCCGCGATGAGCTTAGCCGTGGCGGTCTCGCCCATCCGTGCAACATCCTGGTCCACTACCGAGATGGGGGAGGGCTGAAAGCGCAGGTAGATAAAATCATCGAAGCCCACGAGCGCGATCTCTTCTCCGATGCGCTTACCCGCATTATGGCAGGCCTCTAGTGCACCGGCAGTCATCATGGAATCGCCGGCAATAAGCGCGGTGACGCCCTCCTGCAGGAGCGCGATGGCTCCCTTATAACCTTCGCGGTGGCGGTAGCTGCCGTGGTGGATGTGGGTAGGCATCCCACGCGTGGCGGCCTTGAATGCTTCGAGTCGCTGCCGGCCGGTGGAGGTTTCCTGCGGGCCGGACAGGTAGCCGATATGCGTGTGCCCCTTCTCCTTGAGCTGTTCCACGGCCTGTTCGATTCCCTTGTGTGGATCTGATAGCACTGCGGGAATCTGGCTCAGGGTCCGGTCAATGAGCACGAGCGGCCGGTAGGTGCGCGCCTGCTCGAGCGCTTCTTCGGCACCTTCGAGCGGTACGGCGATAATTCCGTCCACCTGGCGTTCCATGAGGGCATCGAGGGCCTTGACTAGCCGCTGTGGTTCCTCGCCGCAACTGGTAATCATTGTGGCTAGACCCTGTTTATCGGCGGCCTCTTCAACGGCTGCCGCCATCGCGGCGAAATAGGCATTATCCAGGCTGGGGATGACTAGGCCGATGGCATTCGACCGAGAGCTACGCAAGGCGCGGGCCTGGGCGTTGGGCCTATAGTTCAGCTTGACGGCCGTGTCCTTCACGCGTTGGCGCGTGGATTCAGAGATAGCAGGGTTGCCCGAGAGTGAGCGGGACGCGGTAGAAATGGATACTCCAGCAGCAGCGGCCACGTCTTTAAGGGTGGTTCCGGCCATGCTGACCTCCTTGGGTTTTAAGGCGTATGAGCCATCGTCTGGCCCTACGGGGTGCAATCGATTGCATGCTCGAGTTAAACCTAAGGCCTTTTCTATCTTTCTGTCAAGGTGTGGCGAGTCTATGCTGGTATCCATGTCTGACCCGCTCCTCGTGTTGGGTTCCCGCGTAACCCACGGCTATCCCGGCGCTATGTTGCGTTCGCGTCTGGCTAAAGCGCTGGCCCTTTATCATGGCCAGCAGATTATTGTCTCTGGTCGCGGCGAGGCAGGTCCGATGGCCACTTATCTTATTGAGCGCGGCGTACCTGCTGAGCGAGTAGTGGTGGAGCCAGACGCCACGAGTACCAATGAGAACCTGGAAAATGCACACCGCTTGGCCCCGCACGCCGTTTTGCAGGTGGTGACCAATGATTTTCATGTCCTGCGCACAACGCTGTGGGCGCGGCACCTAGGTATTGCTGTGCGCGTGCATCCCGCGCGCACCCCGTGGCGGTTAATGCCGCGTAACTATCTGCGTGAAGTTCTAGCTACCCCGCACTCCGCAGCGCGAATAGCGTGGCGGCGGATTCGCGGATAGCGCTTCTCTTTATAAGGTAGCCCCCTTTCTGTCCGCGGGCCTCCAGCCCCGAAAGAGGTTAACAAGCGGTTAACTCTAGGTCCGTAACCTGCTGAAACGGTGGGTATTCGCTGGTGGTTATGCAAACGATTGACCGACGCTTTGCCGTGCTCCTAGGCTAAATCCAACGAAAGTTATAGCCAGAAAGGTCTTTGTTATGACCAGTGGAGGAGCGGCTGGCTCTGACGCTGAATACCCCAGCGTCGCCATTTCCCATGGCGATTACGCGGCCGAAATTGCTCTGTTCGGCGGTGCAATCAAGGCGCTGACCTATCGCGGTGCACCTTTGGTAGAAAGCTACGACGGTAAACCACCGCTCATGGCCGGGGTGGTGCTGGCGCCGTGGCCCAATCGCACCGAAGATGGCCGGTTTGAATGGCAGGGGAGCGCCCACCAGCTAGAAATTACGGAACCGGAGCGCAATAACGCCATCCACGGCTTCGCGGTGGACTGGTGGCGGATAAAAGAACGCACAGAAAACCGAGTGATCCTCGCTTTTGACATTGAGCCGCGGCACGGTTGGCCATGGGCCATTCAGCTGGAGGCTACCTATGCTCTCGATGAGCAAGGATTGCACCACCAGCTCACCGCCCGCACCGCGGACCCCGGCGAGGTTCCTTTCGCCTATGGGCTCCACCTCTACCTCTCCCCGCAGGGAGCTGGGGCGGAGGAAGCGGTGCTGAGCGTGGACGTCGGCAAGCGCCACGTGCTAGACGCGCGCAACCTGCCTACGGGCAAGACGGAGCAGGTGCGCATTGTCAACCAACCCATCGCCGAGGTGGATTGGGACGATTGCTTCCACGGTGAGGGGCCGCTGACGGCCATATATACAGCCGGTGGAAAAGGCGTGCGGCTGGAGATCGGCGAGGGCCTGAACTGGGTGCAAATGTTCACCCCGGCCGATTTCCCGCGGGAACAAGGCCCAGGCAAGGCGCTTGCGGTAGAGCCCATGAGCGCGCCGCCGAATGCGCTGCGTAGCGGGGAAGATCTCGCGCGCTTGAGTGCTCAAAATCCACAGACTTATGCGCTGCTGCTGGCAGCAGAAAATAATAACTAGAAAGGTCAGCCATGGAGACTGCTGAATCCGTATTGAGGCTCGATGCCTCTTGGGTGGATTACTTATTGGTAGCCATCTACTTCCTCTTCGTTCTAGGTATCGGCTGGGCCGCCAAGGCCAGGGTGTCCAGTTCCATCGACTTCTTCCTCTCCGGTCGAGGCTTGCCCGCCTGGGTGACCGGACTGGCCTTCGTCTCGGCTAACCTAGGCGCGGTGGAAATCATCGGTATGTCCGCCAATGGCGTGGAGTATGGCTTCCAAACCATGCACTACTTCTGGATTGGTGCCATCCCCGCCATGGTCTTTTTGGGCATTGTGATGATGCCGTTCTACTACGGCTCCAAGGTCCGCTCGGTGCCGGAATTTATGCGCAAACGTTTTGGCAATGCCGCGCACTTGGTCAACGCGATTTCTTTTGCCGTAGCCCAGCTGCTCATTGCAGGAGTGAACCTGTACCTGCTGGCCACCATCGTAGAAGCCCTATTGGGCTGGCAGATGTGGGTATCGCTCTTGGTTGCCGGGTTTATTGTGCTGTCCTATATCACCCTGGGTGGCCTTTCGGCCGCCATCTATAACGAGGTGCTGCAGTTCTTCGTCATTATCGCCGCGCTTGCCCCACTAACCATCATTGGGTTGAACCGCGTGGGCGGCTGGAGCGGGTTAAAAGACGCCGTGGCCAATGACTCTCACTTCCACACCTGGCCGGGCACGGACATCTCCGGCTTCGAAAACCCGGTGTGGTCCGTCATCGGCATCGTCCTGGGCCTAGGCTTCGTGCTCTCCTTCGGCTACTGGACCACTAACTTCGTAGAAGTCCAGCGCGCCATGGCCTCGGATTCTATTTCCGCGGCCCGCAAGACCCCAATCATCGGTGCTTTCCCCAAGATGTTCGTGCCTTTCCTGGTGGTTATTCCGGGCATGGTTGCTTCCGTGTCCGTGGCTGACTTGATGGAGGAGCGCGCCGAGCCGAACGACGCCATCCTGCTGCTCATGCGCGACCTGCTACCCAATGGCTTATTAGGCGTGGCAATTGCTGGCTTGCTCGCTTCCTTCATGGCCGGCATGGCGGCAAATATCTCGGCTTTTAATACCGTCATTTCCTATGACATCTGGCAGACCTACGTGGTCAAGGACCGCGAGGATGACTACTATTTGAAGTTCGGCCGCATCGCTACGGTTATCGCCACCGCTATTGCCATCTTCACCGCGCTTTTGGCACAGAACTTTGGCAATATCATGGACTACCTGCAGACCCTGTTTGGTTTCTTTAATGCGCCGCTATTTGCCACCTTCATCTTGGGTATGTTCTGGAAGCGCATGACCCCGCACGCTGGTTGGTCCGGACTGGTGGCCGGTACTGGTTCCGCCATCGTTTTCTGGTACGTCGCTTCTTTCACGGACATGATTAATCTTCCAGGCCAGGGCACCGCCTTCGTCGCGGCCGGCGTGGCCTTCGCCGTGGATATCGTGGTCTCCATCGTGGTTACCTTGTTTACCCAGCCCAAGCCGGATGCCGAGCTGGTCGGCTTCGTTTCCTCCGTAACCCCCAAGGACCACTTTGAGGACTACACCGAAAAGTCCTTGCCGTGGTACCAACAGACCGTCCCGCTGGGCATTATCTGCCTAGTTATGGCCGTAGCACTGAACGTCATCTTTGCCTAAGGAGCCCAACATGTCTGAGAAAAAGCGCGCGGGCGCATTCGACCTGCGCAACGTCATCGCCGCACTCCTCGGCCTCTACGGCCTCATCTTGCTCGGCTGTTATTTCTTCCTTGACCCAGGCATTAACCCCGATACCGGGCAGGCCAAAAACGTCAGCGATAACCTATGGGCAAGCCTTGCTTTGCTGGCCGTGGCCGCCGCCTTTGTGCTGTGGGCACGCCTGAAGCCCATCACCATCCCAGGAGAAGACTAATGGTTGAGATTACCTCCGCCACGCTTGCCGACGGCCGCGAGATCCTCTACTTCGACGACCAGCCCCACCCTGACCGCGTGCTCGTTGATTCCCGCGATATCCCTACCGTCGCCCCTGCTTCCGAGATGCGCCGGGATCCCCTGACAGGAGACTGGGTGGCCTTTGCCGCCCACCGAATGAACCGAACCTTCCTGCCACCTGCCAATGAGAACCCGCTAGCGCCCACGCGCGAAGGCCAGCTGCCCACGGAGATCCCCAGCCCTAGCTATGACGTGGTGGTCTTTGAAAACCGCTTCCCGTCTTTTGCTACCGCGGCCGACATCGAGCACCCCGAGGAGGATAACCTGCTTGGCATGGTGCCGCGCCTTCCTGCGCGCGCCCGCTGTGAGGTGGTCTGTTTTACCGAGAATCCCGCCCTTTCTTTTAAGGATTTGCCCGAATCCCGCATTCGCACCGTTATTGAGGCTTGGGCTCACCGCACCGCCGCGTTGTCCCAGATTGACGGTGTGCAGCAGGTTTTCCCCTTCGAAAACCGTGGTGAAGAAATCGGCGTGACCCTCCAGCACCCGCACGGCCAGATTTATTCCTATCCATTCCTCTCGCCGCGCCTGCGCTCCATCGTGGATTCCGCCCGGGCCTACGACGGCGACCTCTTTCAGGATCTCCTCGATCGTGAGCGCGCCGCCGGCACCCGCATCATTGCTGAGACCGAGCACTTCACCGTCTTCGTTCCCGCCGCCGCCAAATGGCCGTTGGAAGCTATGGTCTTGCCCAATGAACAAGTCCCTGACTTCGCCGCGCTTAGCGACGCCCAACGTGCCGACCTCGCACCCTTGCTTAAGAAGCTGTACTCCGCAGTGGACCGCTTCTTTGATGGCGTGGACAAGACCCCCTATATCGCCGGCTGGACCCAGGCGCCGGTGGATAAGGCACTGCGCCCCGGCATCCGCATGCACCTGCAGCTTTTCTCCCTCATGCGTTCGCCCGGACGCATGAAATACCTCGCTGGCTCCGAGTCTTCGCAGGCGGTGTGGATTAATGACACCACCCCGGAGCGCATTGCCGCCCGGTTCAAGGAGATCTGGGATGCTTAACTGGATTGAGACCCGTACCGATGAGGAGCTCGCTGCCGCTGCGCGCGCCCTCTTCGCCTCTGCCTTCCCGGATTCGCCCGAGCCCGCCGGCGTGTGGGCCGCTCCCGGCCGCGTGAACCTCATCGGCGAGCATATCGATTACGCTGGCGGCGCCTCCATTCCCTTTGCGCTGGAGCAAAATACCGCCGTTGCTGTCGCGCCTCGCAGCGATGGGCTTATCCGCATAGCTTCCGAGTTCGACGGCTCCATCGCCCATGCGGAGGTTCCGCTCGCCGATGTTCGTTCGGGCCACCCCGCCGATTGGTCCGGCTACGTTGCTGGCACCGTGTGGGCCGCTACCGCGGCGGGCACGCTGTCATGCACGGGCCTTGATATCACTATTGTCTCCGACGTCCCCGTCGGCTCTGGCCTGTCTAGCTCTGCCGCCCTCGAGTGCTCCACGGCCGTGGCCGCGTATGAGCTCGCGCACGGGCATTCTCCCGATGACGCTGCCCGCAGCCAGCTGGCGCAAGCCTGCATTCGCGCCGAAAACGAGGTGGTCGGCGCCTCTACCGGTGGATTGGACCAAAACGCCAGTCTCTTTGGCCAGCGCGGCAAGGCCCTCTTTTTGGACTTTTCCACTGGCGCCGTCGAGCGCGTGCCTTTCAATATCGAGGCCCAAGACATGGTGCTGCTCATCGCGGACACCAATGCCCCGCACACGCTTTCCGACGGCCAATACGCCTCCCGCCGCGGCATCATCGACGCCGTCCAATCTGCCGCCGGTTGCTCCATCCGCGAGATCTCGAATGCCGTGGACTTTGCCGCCACCGTCAATCCCGCCGAGGCGGAACTCTATCGCCGCCGCGTGCACCACGTGGTGGAAGAAACCAACCGGACCCTAGATGCCGCTACCGCGCTGGCATCTTCCGATCTAGATACATTCCGGCGTCTTATGCGCGAGAGCCACATCTCTCTGCGCGACCTTTATGAGGTCACCACTCCGGAGCTCGACTCCGCTTTTACCGCGGCCGGCGAGCTGGGCGCTCGCATGACCGGTGGTGGTTTCGGCGGCGCGGTTATCGCGCTCATCCCGCACTCCTCCGTCGAGTCCACCGCCCAAGCCATTTATGATGCTGCGGTTTCGCGCGGCTTTCCGGAACCTACCTTCTTGGTTGCGCGTCCGGGTGAAGGCGCCAGGCGCTTGGTCTGACTCCGCGGCCCGGCTCGGCTTAGCCGCGACCCTCCCAGCGCGCCTCTTGTCGTTGGGTCCATACTGATCAGGCTGATCTGAAGGCCGGGCCGCCTCAGATCGGCCTTAATTCCCTCAATTCGGCTTGATCAGATCAGCCCCAAAGCCCTAAGCGTTCGGGTCACAAGGCCAAGAGAGCTTTCTGGATCCCCTCGCGCAGAGTCTCGCGAGACTGCTTCATCGGATGCGCAATCGCGCGCAACCCCATGTACGCAATCTGGTCGGCCGCCCGATTCAGCGGATCACCCGCATGCCCAAGTACACGGCGAATGTCGACCTCGCATTGGCCTTGGATATCGCCCCAAGCTTGCTGGAATCGGGACCGCGCACCCGAAGACACCCCTCGCCACGTGCGCCCCGGCCGCGATGCTTTAGAGCCGCGCTTATGCACAATCTGCTCGACCGCCTCCAAAGCGGCTACGGAATCGGACTCAATAACCGCCTTGCGCGCACCCACCTTGAGCAGGTATTTCAGCGCGAGCGTCAGTGCTTCGAGCTCAAGCTCATCCGTGCTCGCCTTGGTTTCTCGAGTTCGTAACCGGTAGTCGCCGTTGCCCGCAACGAAGCACATCGACCCCTTGAATACGGTATCCGAGGAAGCGTCGGTGGCTATGCGAACCACGTCGCCCTTGGACCATGAGGAGGCGCGCGAGAAGTTCGGCCACCAGTGTGCTTTCGGCGTCTCTACCTGTGCCGCTTGCTTCTTTTTCGGTGCCTCACCCATCTTGCGCGCCTTCCGTGCAGTAAGGCCGGCTTGTTTTCGGCGCACGGAGCTCGCGCTCTTCGAAGCCCTATTTTCTTCCGCAAAGCTTCCCGTCACCGTGAAACCGTCTGCCGTGAGTGCCGCTCGCAACGCATTCTGCCTGCGACCAGTGACAATCCACACCCGTCCGTCGAGTCCCTTGAGTGCGCGTTTGACCTCCCGTACGGCGATATCGACGATATCGCCCTTCTTAGTCTGGCCGCGGCGCACAAAACGCGTCTGCTTAGTATTGACCGCGATGACCCAGCCTTCGATGGTGCCGTTGGGGGCGGAATCCCAACACTCGTCCCAGAGCGCGACCGCAACATGGATTGGTGCCGAGACCATGCCCGAGGTGATCTTGCGGGTACCGTAGGTGCGCGATTGCGTACCGGTAAGTTCTGAGAGCTCGATGGGTTCCATTATCTCTAGTAAAGCACGGTTAACCGCGCTGCTGAATTATCCCCGCACACCACCGCATTGAACTACTTCCCCTTAGGTCGAATGTGATCGAGCCGATCTGAGCACAACCCGCCCTCAACTCAGCCTCAACGCTCTCAATTCGGCCCGATTACCTTGGACCTAAAGTTCCGCCTCTCACTGAAGGTTCTCGGAAGTTCACCTTCCTGAGCCCCATGACGCGTGCTCCGCCCCTCCAGTAGTGAAGATGAAACCATGATTACAGATCACTTCATCAACCTTCGTTACGCCGGAGCCGAAAGTCCGCACCACTTAGCCCTCCAGTGCGGTGAGCTCACCCAGATAGCGCCCTGGGTCGCCGTTCCCACGGCCACCTGGAGGCAATGGGTGCGCCATAAACAACAATTCGCCAAAGTAGTCGCTGCCGGGTGGAGCACCCACCGCGCCGTCCTCATCAGTAAATCGGCCGCGCGGCTGTGGGGAATGTGGGTAATTTCCAGGAAAGGGGAGGAGGTGGAGTTAGCGGTGCCTTCGGGAAGCGTTCCCCCACGCAGGCTCACCGCGAAGGGCTATCGGTACCGCCGGGTAAAGTCCCTCCAGGAATCCACGGTGACGGTAGCAGGTGTGCGCACCACGCATCCCGCCCGCACCTGCCTCGAAATCGCCCGGCTACACGGCTTCCCAGATGGCCTGGTAGCTACCGATTCTGCTCTCAGGCAACACGGCGTCACCACCTATGACTTGCGCGAAGAACTGGCAAGAATGCAGCGCACTAGGGGACAAGCAGCCATGCGTAAGGTTATCGAGCACGCGTATGGCGGATCGGAATCGCCCTATGAGTCCTATCTGCGAGCCCTCATTATCGAGCGTTTCCCGCAGGTGAAAATTGAGCCGCAGAAACCGCTGCTCGGGAAGTATCGGGCGGATCTCTGTCTCGATGGCTGGCTGGTGGTCGAGGTCGATGGCGATGCCAAATATGACGGTACCTACGGCAAGGAGCCCGTCCACGTGGTCAAGCAGCAGATAAAAAGGCAGCGAGCGCTAGAAAACCGCGGATACGTGGTGCTGCGCTTTGGTTCCAGCGAGGTGAAAGCGTCGGACGAGGCATTGCGGATAATCGCTAGCCACTTGGGAAAACGCGGCAGGAAAGTAGCCTAGATCACCCCCGCGCCACCCCACAAAGCATAAAAGTTGTTGAACAAAAGGCATAGCAACCCTTAAGATGATGCGCATCACAAATTTAATGCGACCTGCATCACGAAAGGTAAAATCTAGTGAGTGCTGAGACATCACACGCCACTCCGGCGCGGGCGGAGGATAAGACCCCGCCAAAGGGCCTCGGCGCCATGGCCGGTGCCATGTTCCTCATGGCCACCTCCGCCATCGGTCCGGGATTTTTGACCCAGACCTCGGTCTTTACCGTGCAGATGGGGGCTTCTTTCGCGTTTGCGATTATGCTGTCCATCCTCGTTGACATTGCCATCCAGCTCAATGTGTGGCGAGTGCTGTGTGTAAGCGGTATGCGCGCAAATACCTTGGGTAATACCGTTCTCCCCGGCCTGGGCTGGGTCCTCGCCGTATTCGTCTTTATCGGCGGCGCGGTCTTCAATATTGGCAATATCGCCGGTTCGGGCCTCGGTATCAACGCGATGCTGGGCATCGATGCGCGCATCGGCGGCGTCATCGCCGCAGCTATCGCCGTCTTTATCTTCCTCTCCCGCAAAGCCGGCATGGCACTTGACCGCCTTGTTGCCGTCCTCGGTGCGGTCATGGTCCTGCTCATGCTCTACGTCGCGGTGGTCAGCCAACCACCGGTGGGCGAGGCACTAAAGAATACCGTCGCGCCAGGCGAGATTGACTTCTTCGTCATTACCACCATCATCGGTGGCACCGTGGGCGGCTATATCACTTTTGCCGGCGCGCACCGACTCATTGATTCTGGCCACACCGGCGTGGAAAACGTCAAGAACATTACCTATACCTCGGTCAGCGGCATCGTGGTAACCGGCATCATGCGCATGCTCCTCTTCTTGGCGGTGCTCGGCGTGGTAGCCACTGGGGTGGCGCTTTCCGATGACAACACCGCGGCCGATGCGTTCTACCATGCCGCTGGCGAGTTCGGCCTGCGTGCCTTCGGCGTAGTCCTCTTCGCTGCCGGTTTGTCCTCCGTTATCGGTGCGGCCTATACCTCGGTGTCCTTTGTGACCTCCCAGGAGACCTCGACGCGCACCCGTAATATCCTCACCATCGTCTTCATTGTGGTGTGCACGGTGGTCTTCGTGGCCATTAACTCCGCTCCGCAGAAGCTGCTCATCTTCGCTGGTGCCATCAACGGCCTTATCCTGCCCATTGGCTTTGCCCTCGTGATGTGGGTGGCCTGGCGCCGCCGCGACCTTTTGCATGGTTATAAGTACCCCAAGTGGCTTCTGGTCATTGGCGCCTTGGCGTGGGTACTGACCATCTTTATTGGTTTCAAGGCCTTTTCCGGCATCACCGAACTATGGGCTTAATGCGGACCCCGGAGCAGGTGCGCGAGTATGCGCGCACCCATGAAATGGCCACCACCGCTGGCCATGCCCGTGGCTTTATGCAGGCTAATCTGCTGGCGGTGCCGCAGGAATACGCCTTCGATTTCTTGCTTTTTGCCCAGCGCAACCCCAAGCCGTGCCCAATTGTGGGCGTGCTAGAGGCGGGGCAGTACACCTCCGAGCTACTTCCAGGTGGAGATATCCGCACCGATATCCCCGCCTACCGCGTCTTTGAAAACGGTGAGCACAGTGCCACGCTTGGCGACGCCACCTCGTACTACACCCCAGACATGGTCAGCTTCCTTATCGGCTGCTCCTTTACCTTTGAAACTGCCCTGCAGGATAACGGCATAGAGGTCGCGCACATTGCCCAGCAGCGCAATGTGCCGATGTTCAAGACCTCGATTCCTACCACCCCGGCCGGGGTCTTTTCCGGTCCCATGGTGGTGTCCATGCGGCCGATTCCGGCCGCACAAGTCTCCGATGCCGTGCGCATTACCTCCCGCTACCCCTCGGTTCATGGCGCCCCAGTGCACGTAGGTGACCCAGCGGCCATCGGCATTGCGGATCTCTCGTGTCCAGACTTTGGCGAGCCGGTAGAAGTACCAGACGGCTGCCTACCGGTCTTTTGGGCCTGTGGTGTCACCCCACAAGCCATCGTGATGGAATCCAAGCCGCGCCTGGCTATCACGCACGCGCCGGGGCAAATGTTAGTGACAAATGCCCGCGATCAAGATTTTCTCATTCCTTAATCCTCGAGCACGGCGAGGATCTTGCCGCACGTATTCATGAGGCTGTCATGCGTAAGCGTGGCAGCCTCATCCCGTTTTCCATCTGCGATGAGCGTGGCCAAGGTGATATTTCCTTGAATATGGTCCGCATGTAGTTGCGGGTAGCGCGGGATGGCCAAGAGGAAGGTAAGCCGCATGCGGGCGAGTAGATTATCCATCTGCTCATTCAGGGTGGGGGAGCCAAGCGCGGCCACCAGCGTGCGGTGGAAACGCTGATTGATGGCGGAGACTTCCTGGTGCTCGCCGCGCGCCGCGTAGTCGAAGGCGGAGGAAGTGAGGGTGACGAGTGAGGGGGCGTCGGGAAAAGCGCCCCAACGTACCGCGGCCGGTTCAATGGCTGCGCGGGCGGCGAAGAGATCACGGATATAGTCTGCATCTGGCATTGCGAGGAAGACACCCCGGTTAGGGATGCGCTCGACAATGCGCTCCGCGGCGAGCCTCGTGAAGGACTCACGCAGGGTATTGCGCGAGCAGTTGAAGCGTTCGGCTGCCTTGACCTCGCTGAGGCGCTCGCCGGGCTGGAATTCGCCTGCGGAAATGGCTTCGCGCAACGCGGAGGCGACAGACTGGGAAAGCATGCTCACAACTGTACTAAAAAGTTGTGCACCTCACATTGAATATGAGGTGTACAACCCCTACACGAGCATTAATCGATGGTCGCAATAACCTTCGAGGAATCCAGACGGTCTCCCTCAGCAGCCAAGAGCTTGATGGTGCCGCCGCGCGGCGCCTTAATAGCAGATTCCATCTTCATGGCCTCTACGGTGGCGATGGCATCGCCTTCGGCTACGGTATCGCCGTCCGCGACGTTCCACGCCACAAGGTTGGCCTCGAATGGGGAGGTGACTGCGTTGTCATCGGTGGACTGCGCACCAGCCGAAGATGGTGCCGTGGATGCAGAGCCGCCGGCCGAGGCGGCGCCCGGTGCGGCAAGGAAATCTACTGGAACGCCAACGTTGACCAGCTTGCCATCGATCTCCACGGCAACATTGCGACGCTGGGTGTAGATGGCTTCGACCTTTTCCACCTGGTTGGCGGCAGATGGGCGGTAGTTGTGGTCAACCCAGTCAGTAAAGACACCAATCTCGGAAGCCCCCGCGGCAGCGGCATCCTCTGCCGGAGCAGCGGTACCGATGAGCGCGGGCTCATCCATCATGTCGCGGTGGAACGGCAGCACGGTGCGCACGCCGGTGACGGTGAATTCGCGCAGGGCAAAGCGGGCGCGGGCCAAGGCGATCTCGCGGGTCGGGCCCCATACCACCAGCTTGGCAATCAGCGAATCATAGTAGGGCGGGATGATGGAGCCAGAGCGTACCGCGGAATCAACGCGGATGCCCGGGCCGGTCGGCGGCTCGAAGGAGACAATGGTGCCAGGGCACGGAGCGAAGCCATTGAGGATGTCTTCGGCGTTGATGCGGAACTCAAAAGCATGGCCGTGGGATTGTGGATCCTCATCGAAGGACAGCGGCTCGCCGGCCGCGATGCGGAATTGCTCAGCGATGATATCGGTACCGGTGACCGCCTCGGTAACGGGGTGCTCGACCTGCACACGGGTATTGACCTCGAGGAAGGATATGGTGCCGTCTTCGGAGACGATGTACTCGACAGTGCCGGCACCGACATAGCCCACCTTGGCGCAAATGGAGCGGGCGCCTTCGATGATGCCGTTGCGTTGGGCGTCGGAAAGCGCGGGTGCTGGGGCTTCCTCAATGAGTTTTTGGAAGCGGCGCTGGGTAGAGCAATCGCGGGTGCCGAGCACGCGCACATTGCCGTGCGTATCGGCCAGCACCTGGGCCTCGACGTGGCGCGGGTGGGTGAGGAACTTTTCTACGTAGCACTCCGCGCGGCCGAAAGCCTCCATGGCCTCGCGGCCAGCGGAGTTGAACGCGCCCTCGATTTCTTCCATATTGTCTACGACCTTCAAGCCGCGTCCGCCGCCGCCATAAGCGGCCTTGATGGCAATGGGCAGACCGTGCTCTTCGGCAAAGGTGCGGGCTTCTTGCCAATCATCGATGGGATCAGAAGTACCAGGTGCCAGTGGTGCGCCGACCTCTTCGGCCACGCGGCGGGCAGCAATCTTGTCACCGAGTAACTCAATATGCTCGGGCGAAGGGCCAATCCAAATCATTCCGGCTTCAGTCACCGTGCGGGCAAAGTCGGCGTTTTCGGACAAAAAGCCATAGCCTGGGTGAATAGCATCTGCACCGGCACGCACCGCGATATCAAGCAGCGCGGGTACGTTCATGTAGGTATCGGCAGCCGTATTGCCCGGCAGCGCATAAGCTTCATCTGCTACCTGGGTATGCAAAGCACCCGCATCTGCTTCGGAGTAAATGGCGATGGACTTAATGCCTAGGTCGCGGGCGACGCGGGCGATACGCACGGCAATTTCGCCGCGGTTAGCAATGAGGACGGTTTTAATCTGCATTTTTATCTCCAGTGTTCAAGGCTTGAGGTGCTACGAGTTCAAAATTCACGCGTGCGCCGGGCGGCAGCTGCGCGGCAATATCAATATCTTCTTCCAAAACGGTGGCGATGACGGGGTAGCCACCGGTCACAGCGTGATCGCGCAGGAAGACTACGGGTTTGCCATTGGGCGGGATTTGGATGGATCCGGCGACCATGCCCTCGGACGGAAGTTCGCCGTCTTTAACGCGCTCAATCGGCTCATCGCCATCGAGGCGTAGGCCCACGCGGTTGGAATCTGAGGTGACGGTCCATTCAGCATCCAGGAAGGCGGAGACATTATCGCCAAACCAGTCATCGCGGGGACCGAGCACGCAGCGCAAGGTAGCGCGGGTCTTGCCATCGGAGCTTTCGCGTACTCGTAGTGGGTTAGAAAGCTGGGCATCGGTCATGCCGGTAGAGCGAGGCAGCACACCGATGACATCGCCGGTGGTGACGGGGTCTGGGCCGAGGCCCGACAGGACGTCGGTGGCTGCGGAGCCAAGCTCGGATTCGGCGATGATGCCGCCGCGAATAGCGACGTAGTTGCGCATGCCTACCGTTGCGGGATCCACCGTGACGGTTTGCCCGGCCGTGACCAGGACAGGACGGGCGAGGTGAACCGGCATCTCACCAAGGCGGACACGGGCGGTCGCACCGGTGACGCAAATGACGGTATCGGTGAGCGCGTGGAGCTTAATGCCGCCAATATTTTCCAGCACGGTTGCTCCGCGCGGGTTGCCCACGGCCACATTGGCGGTCGCGGCGGCGGCGCGGTCCGCAGCACCCGATGGGGTCACGCCGAGGTCGCCCACGCCTGGGCGCCCCAAGTCTTGGTAGAGAGTGAGTAGGCCGGCATCGATTACCTCCATGCGCGGCAGGCGGGCAGGAGCGCGTTTAGAGCGCGCAGAGTGATCGACGAGCTCCGGTAGCTTATCCACGCTGCGGTAGCGCACGCGGTCGCCCGGCTGCACCAAGGCTGGCGGGTTGGCATTGGAATCCCACATCGGCGTATTGGTGGTGCCCAGCAGCTGCCAGCCACCTGGGGAGACGCGTGGGTAAACCGCGGAAAACTCGCCTGCAATGCCTACGGCACCGGCCGGTACTGCGGTACGGGGGCTGGAGCGGCGCGGCACGGCGCGGGCCAAGGACGGATCCGAAGGCGCGCAGTACGTAAACCCTGGGGCAAAGCCACCGAAGGCGGCAGTCCACTCGGTGGAGGTATGCCAGTTGATGAGTGCCTCGCGCGAGAGGCCAAGTAGGTCTGCAGCCTCATCGACATCTTTTCCGTCATAGAGCACATCGATTTCTACCGTGCGCGTCTCTGCGGTCGCGGCTGTGGCAGGGGAAAAGTGTTGCAAAAATTCCGCCGCATCGCGCGCCGAATCGGGTGCCTCAAAGGTCAGCAGCAGGGTAGTGGCGGCCGCAATGCAGTCCACCTGATTCTTCAAAGGCTTGGCAGACAGCGCAGCGTGCCAGTCCATGACTTGGTTTAATCCCTCCAAGTCAATGAGCAATGCGCGAGTGCCCACAAAATTAATGTGCATTAGATGAAGCTCCGAATCTCGATACCCTCAGCCCGCAAGCGCTCCACTACGCCGCGTAGCAGCTTCACCGCGCCGGGGGAATCACCGTGGGTACATACGGATTGCGCATCTACCTCGAGCTTCGTGCCATCCACGGCGGTAATCGAACCGGTTTGTGCTACCTCGAGCACTCGCTGTACCACCTCATCGGCGCTACCCAGCACCGCATTGGCTTCCTTGCGTGAGACGAGCGTGCCATCGGGGTTGTAATTGCGGTCCGCAAAAGCCTCACGGATAACGGTGAGCCCGCTTTGCTTGGCGACGTCCACTGCTACGCCCCCAGGCAGCAACATTACCGGCAAGTCACCAAAGGCCTTGATGCCCTTGATGACGCCCTCTGCCTGTGCCTTATCCTTCACGATCGCGTTATACATTGCGCCGTGCGGCTTCACATAAGAGACCGTGGTGCCATTGGCGCGAGCCAAAGCATCAAGTGCGCCGATTTGATAAGTCACCTCATCGGCGAGTTCGTTCGGGTTGTAATCAATAAAGCGGCGACCGAAGCCTGCGGCGTCGTTATAACCCACGTGCGCGCCTACGGTCACGCCGGCCTCTGCGGCTGCCTTAAGCGTGCCGGCAATAGAGTGTGGGTCACCCGCATGGAACCCGGTGGCCACGTTTGCTGAGGAGACCATCTCCAGCATCGCCGCGTCATCTGCGACCGGGTTGCCTGCAGTGGTCTCTCCCAAATCCGCATTGAGATCGATATGGAGCGCGGACATTCAACACCGTCCTTAAGATTGTTGAACAATTCGAATGGGTTTAAGTGTAACCCTCGACACTGACATTTGTGAAGCTGATTACGTTTGCACTACCCGCGTGTACACCCCCACCCGTATACGGGAAACCGCCCCGTCTCGGAGAAGGGATCCGAGACGGGGCGGCATACCTCGCTAGAGTCCAAGAGTTCCTAGGCCCTAGCTTTATAAATCTTTAGCGTCCGTAGTTCTGGACGGCGTAGAGCTTGCCTTCAGAGTTGATGGCAACGCCAACGCCGATGGTCTTGGCGCGTGGGTCCAGCATGATCTTGCGGTGGCCTGGGGACTCGTACCAGAGCTTTACTAGCAGCGCATCGGAGTAGTCGCTCCATGCCTGCAGCACGTTCTCACCGCCGGCCGGGATATTGGCTGGGTAGTAGTTCCAGTGCTGCGGGCGGTGGCTGAGCTTATCGGCGCGAACCAGCTGATTGGCCCAATCCTGGGCTAGGCCATTGAGCGCACCGTTGGCGCGAACCGGGCGCAAGCCGTGTGCCTTGCGGTAGTCGTTGGTGTAGTTGATGATGTTCTGGACGCGGCTGGAAGCTGGAGCGACCGGTTTTGCAGCGGCAGCCGGAGCAACGGGAAGATTGGCGGAAGGTACCGGAAGGTTCACGCCACCGAAGCTACTCAAGGAGCTCGATGCCTCTGCAGGAGCTACGCCAACGCCGAGGGCGACGGCTGCTGCAAGTGCAGGAGCGACGAACTTCTTGGCGCAGAAGTGAACTTTGGGGGTAAACATAAGCGGTGCCTTTCTGCTGGAACCTAGCGGGTATCACAAGGGTGGAAATCGCGGGGTGTTCACGGCGAATTTCCGTTCCTCTTCACTTAAAATTTAATCAATTACCACGGGGTAAAAGCCAACTGACCAGCAATTATTAGGATTCCTAAAGATGATTTCCCGGAAAACTAATTACTTCTTAGTTATTTCTCGATTTGAGCTAGGAAACCCCTAAATTCCCTCAGTGACGGCGTTGAACGCCTCGCCCTACGGGGGTAATTTCCAATCCATATCTCAGGTTCCCGGAGAAATGAGGTTGATTTAAGGTATATGGGTCTAGTTTTAAGCCAGCCACCGGCGAAACTGGCCAGTTTCTTGCTAGAGCCTATGAAGAACCTTGTGGTTTCTGGTTGTCATAAGATTTATGAGATTCCACCATGTCGGCACATAGTCTCGCCGGAGCCTTTTAGGCGCATTGCCCCGTCCGTGGGGGCAGCAGAATCGCGGTATCTTCGCGCTGTTTAGGCATAAAAGAGCGCTCAGCGGAGAAATCGCTGAGCGCTCGCAAAAGTAAGGCTTTTTAAGCCTGGCTGGTCGCGGCCGCCTTGTTAGTAGAGGGGGCGGGCGAAAGGGCCGAGGAAATGATGTCGGCGGCTTCCTTCCGGTTCCGTGCTCCGTGGAGTTGGGCGCGGAAGTCTTCCTTCATGATGTTGCGTGCGAGCTTGGATAATAGCTTGAGATGCTGCTTTCCGGCATCGTCGGGAACGGCGATAAGGAAGGCGAGGGTGGTTGGGTCCTCGCCCTCGGCCCACGTGACACCTTGGAGTAGGCGGGCGAAGGCAAGGGTGGGTACCTTTACCCCGGCAGACCGCGCGTGAGGAATGGCTACGCCGTGTCCCACACCGGTGGAACGGGTAGATTCGCGCTGCAATGCGGCGCTAGCGACCGCTTCCGCATCGGACATTCGCGGAGAGGTGAGCTTCACTAGGGAACGAATGACCTCTTCGCTGGAAGAGCCCAAGTCCTTATCCAGACTGATCGTGTCCACGGCTACCAGCGGTTTATCCTTGCGCTGCGTCAACCCTACTAGCAGGAGGATAAGGCCGGCACAGACCGCGATGCCGGCGAGCATGGCGATAAAGAAACCTACGACATTGTCTACGGCGCCGAGCGCCGCGACGATTGGCCCGCCGTGCATCACGTGGTCTTGCGCGCCAAATGCTCCGGCAAGTGCACCGGCTACGGCACCACCAGCAACATTGGCGGGAATAACCTGCAATGGACGTGCGGCAGCGAGCGGAATAGCGCCCTCAGTAATGCCGAAGAATCCCATGAACAATGCCGCGATGCCGGCATCATTTTCCGCTTTGTTAAACCAGCGGCGACGCAGAAGCGTCGCTACGCCCACGGCAAGAGGTGGCACAGCAATGGCGCAGGCCGCCATGCCCATCGGCGCCGCGTTGCCAGCCGCGATCATGCCGCCGCCAAAGAGGAAGGCTGTCTTATTGAAGGGGCCACCCATGTCGAAGGCAATCATGGCGCCAAGGATGAGGCCCAACACGATGACGGAGGATCCCTGCATGCCGGCGAGGTACTCAGTCATTGTTTCGAAAGCGGCCGAGACAGGTGCGCCAATGAGCAAGATAAAGATAAGGCCCACGATGAGTGTGGTGAAAATCGGGATGACAATGATGGGCCAGATCGGTGCAATGAATTTGTGCACTGGAATCTTCTTAATGGCCAGGGCCACATAACCAGACAAAATACCGGTGACAATGCCGCCCAAGAAGCCGGCACCCGTTTCAGACCCATATAGTGATCCGGTGGTGGCGATGAGGCCGGTGATAAGGCCAGGCGCAAGGCCCGGTCGGTCCGCGATGCCCACAGCGATGTAGCCGGAGAGAACTGGAACCATCAGTGAAAACGCCAGAGCGCCGAGTTCATTGACCGTGTTCCAGAAGCTATCTTCTGGAATCGCCATGCCCTCAGGCGTTGGGGTGCCACCGATAGAGAGGGCTACCGCAATGAGCAAACCGCCGGTAACCACGAACGGGATCATGTGTGAGACGCCGTTCATCAGCGCTTTGTACAAGGTTTGGCCAATACTATTCTTGCGGGGCGCTTCTTCTTCCTTGTTGTCCGCGGAGCCTTCCCAGCGCGTAGCGCTCAAAGACCTACTCAGGAGTTCCTTGGGGTGTTTGATGGCCTCGTCCACGCCGGTGGCCTCGAGGCGTTTGCCGTGGAAGCGGTCTTTGGAAATTACAGTATCGGCACCAATGACAATGGCATCGGCGTCTTCGATATCTTGCTTGCTAAAAGTTCCCTCAACGCCAATGGAACCGTGAGTTTCAACCTTGATGCGGTAGCCCAGTTCTTGGGCTGCGGCCTCGAGGTTCTCGGCCGCCATATAGGTATGCGCGATGCCCGTCGGACACGCCGTGATGGCGAGGATGAGGGGTGATGACTCTGAAGTGCTCATGAGTCTTATTAAACGGCAAACGTTTGCGTTGGCACAATAGGGCACAACAGGAGATTGTCATCTTATGCGCCGGTACGCTGGAAGCACCCGACCGCAGAAAAGGACGCCACGCCGTGAGTAAAGCATCGCCGGATAATATCTTGCTCTACCTGCCGCAAAAGCAGGAAGACCAAGTACGCGAAATTTTTGCCGGCCTTGCACAGCGCGGCTTTCCCGTCCAGCATCAACGCCCGCACATTACTGTGACCTTTTCACCGCACATGCAGCCAGAGGTCGTGGATTTAGCGGCGCAGCTGCTGCCGCCTGTCATGCCGGCAGATTTCCGGCGGGTAGGAAACGTCGTTTTCGGCACCAAGCGCAAGCAGACGGTGGCTTGGCTGCTTGAAACGACCGACGAGCTAGAAATTGCCGCGCGAAAAATCAGTGCCGCCAATCCGGACGGGCGCGGGCCGCGGTGGACCCCGCATCTGACCATGGGGTTGCGCCTGCCGCGCGAGGAGGTTCCTGGCTATATCCACGCAATGGATGAGCTCACCTCAGCGCATTTCAAGGAGCTTAGCGCCGTAGAAGCCGCCTATTGGCGGCCGCGCACGCAGGAAAAGACAGTACTGGCCGAGGCCTAGAGCAGGGCTTGTAGAGCACGGGCAACGCGCAGCACGGTCAGGTCCTCGCCCGGCTTGCCGACGACCTGCACCGCATCACCCACGCCTTTTTCCTCTTCGCCGCGCAGCGGCACCGTAATCGCCGGCCATCCAAGCACATTGAAAGGCTCGGTCCAGCGTCGCAGGCTCGCGGCCGATTCCGCGGTATTCTCCGGGGTGATATCGGACCACTTGAGGGGGCCGGAATCGAGGGTAGGGGTAAGAATAATGGGGGCATCGCCAAGCAGGGCAAGAGCCTTTTCGCGCAGCTCTTTCACGCCCTGTGCAGCTGCGTCATAATCTTCCTGGCTGATATTTTCTCCGCCCAGCACTCGCTGCAAAATGACATCCTGGTACCTTTCGCGCTGGTCCAGCAATGGCCGGTGGACATCATAGACCTCTTTCAAGCGCATCGGCTCGTAGAGCTCGGCCGTGGCGGCGATGGTGTCTTCCAAGTCCACGCCCTCGGTGAGCTTAAAGTCCGAGTGCTCTAGCACCGCCAAAAGATCTGCGAAGCGCTCTCCCTTGGCCTTGAGGGCCGTGACATCAAGAGCAGAAACATCCTGCGCCGCGGCCGGTTCCTCATCTGCGGTAGCAATAAAGGCCTGCTCAATGAGGTCAATTGAGCTGGCAAAGAATCCAATGCAATCAAAGCTCGGGGCGAAGGGGAAGACACCTTCTACCGGAATGAGCCCGAAGGTGGGTTTGAACCCCAGCACGCCCTGGCAAGCAGCAGGCACACGCACCGAGCCGGCGCTATCGGAGCCCACCGTAAGCTGCAGCGCGCCGCAAGCCACCAGAGCGGCAGAACCAGAGCTAGAACCACCGCCGCAGATTTCGGGATCGCGTGGGTTGATAACGCGACCGTAGGCCGAGGCATCGCCCAAAATGCCATAGGAAAATTCCTGCAGGTTCGCTTTCGCTACCGGCAGCGCACCCTTCGCCGTCAAACGCTGCACCACTGGTGCATCCTTAACCGGTGCGCGCCCAACTTTGACCTTGGTGCCGCAGGTAGTAGCTACGCATGCCACATCCACGATGTCCTTGAACGCCACCGGTTGCCCCATGAGCGTGGGTGATTCATCCACCGCGTGCTCATCAAACGGGATGACGGTAATCACCGCGTTAAAATCCTGCTGGGCTCGGTGCAGGCGATCAGAAAGTGTAGCCATAACGGAAGCTAAGTCCTTTCAACGTCGGCGTCCTCTGCTGTTTACTATGTATTAGAAGAATGCAGATGTTACTACCGTACATCAGGAATCGGTGAACAATTTCCCGTTTCTAGGCAAAGCACCGCTTGCATGGTGTTACCCAGCAAAAATCCCCAGTGCATCCCATGCCAGCCAGCCTCCTTCGCGGAGGGTGAAGACGAGCTGGTTCTCTCCTTCCTTCAGGGTATCTTCGGCGAGAGCAAACTCGATTGCTGCCGGTCGCAGCGGGGTCGGTTCCCCGCTGGCATCGCCTTGGCGCGAACCTTGCGTTGCGCCTTGCGGGAGCTCTATTTGTTTATGAAAATCATTAACCGTGATATCGAGAACACCGCCGAGCTTGGTGGTATCAATGAGCCACAGTGCCAGTGCCGCCTTTGAGGCAGGCTTATCCAATTTCACCGTCCACTTCAGCGTGTAGGATTTGCTGCCGGCCCATTTATCGCCGGGACCGGGGAGGAGATAAGGGACGTCGGCAGGCGTAGCATCCGGTCCAACGGTGATCGTCTGGTCTGGGTGCGCAGTGACGATCTTCTTGTAGTCCTTTGGCGAGTACTGGAACTCTGTGCCTTTTCGATCAAAGGAACCAATCGTGGCTAGCGCTTGGCCAGCAGTGACCGAAGGCAGGGAGGTAGACGTTGCCTTGCCAGAAGGAGCGGACTCGGTACCGGAAGCATCTACTACCTTGACGTAGTAGGACCACTTTTCACCGGCGACGTCGCGCCGGGAGTGGCGGAAAAAGGGGAAGATGGTCTTGCCCAACAGCACGTCTACACCATTGGGATCGGTGCCGATGACACGGTAGTGATCCAAAACGACGTCCCAGGAAACAGGCTCCCAAGTGACGTAATTTTCCATGAGTCGCGGCTCTGCCTGAATGTTAGCTACGGCCGGCGGAGCAGCAACTGCACTAGAAGCTGGGGTAGAGGACCCTTGATCAGAGGAATGTTTGCGGGAAGAACCGTGGCGAGAGGAAGAAGAGGAAAGCGAGCTAAAAAGTCCCATGATGAATTGTCCTTTCGGGGTTTAGAGGGAGCGCAGCGTGTGCTCGCCGGCATTGGTACGGAAGGAGAAAGCAGTCTCGCGCGGGGCGGTATCATCGCGCTCAATCCAGGGCACGACGACGAATTCGGAATCGAGGTGCTCGCGGGTAGCGTGCACTTTGATGTAGCCACGGCGCTTATCCATGGCCTTCACATATGGCTTTTCCAACCACTCGGTGCTCTTGGAACCGGCAAAGCCATCGCCATCGGAAGCAATGGAGGTGGCGACCAATTCCACGCCGACGGGCTGGCCCGATTCGGATTGAATCTCGGCAGCGCAGTGTTGGTGAATATCGCCGGTAAAGACAACGGGATCGCTTACCTTAGATAGGGACTCGATAAGGCGGCGGCGCGCTGTTGGGAAGCCGTCCCATTGGTCGGTGCTATCGGCGATTGGTACGACGACCACGCTATTGACCACCACGTTCCACTGTGCCGGGGAGGTGGCGAGCTTATCGTTGAGCCACTGCTCCTGTTCCGCGCCCAAGATGCTGGCATCCTCCGCGGATTCCTCGCGGTATTGGCGGGTATCGACCAGGTTGAAACGCATTAGCGTGCCCACGTCGAAGGAATCATAAATGCGGTTATTGGGGCCTTCGGGAAGCGCGGGCGGGGCGACCGGAAGATTCTCATGAAAGGCACGGTAGGCAGCTGCGCGCTGGTAGAGGAAGTGCTCGGCCTTGGTGCCAATCTCGGACCAATTGCCGGCGTAGTTGTTTTCAACCTCGTGGTCATCCCACACAATCGCCATCGCAGCGCGCGCATGCGCGGCCTGCAGGTGCTCATCAGATTTGAAGAGCGAGTAGCGCAGGCGATATTGCTCCAGAGTCTCCACCTTTGCCTTGAAAACATCGGGCACGCTTGCGCCCTGGCGCCACAAATTATTGCCTTCCACAATGCCGTATTCGTAGATATAGTCGCCCACGAAAATGGTCATATCCAGATCCGGCTCCTGCGCAATATGCTTCCACGGGGTGAAATAGCCGTGATACCACGCCTGACACGAAGCCACTGTGAAGGTGAAATCATCCACCTTCGCGCCGGGTGCGGGCAGAGTTTTAAACCGACCTACTGGGCTTACCTTGCCATCCACGCGGAAGCGATAAAAATACTCAGTTGCCGGCTCCAGTCCAGTGACCTGCGGATGTACCGAGTGTGCCAGCTCGCGTTGGGCTAAGGCCTCGCCCTGCTTGACGACGTCCCCAAACCCCTCATCCTTCGCAACTTCCCAACCCACGCGGACATCGCCGCCGGTCATGCCGCCGTGACCATCCTCAGCCAGCGGTTCCGGGGCCAAGCGGGTCCACAGGATCATGGAATCATGCCGCGGCATACCCGCCGCTACGCCCAAGCCAAAAAGCTCCGAATCCTGCGGCAGATCCCCACCTCGTGACGATCCCCATGAGCTTAGGCTCGACTGCGCACCCGCCTTTGCTGGTGCATTAATACCCGCAGCCACCGCCGCGGCCGACACACCTGCAATCTGCAGGAAGTTACGACGATTAAAAGAAGAACGACTATTTGAATAAGGCATACAAAGCTCCACAAAAGGTTTAAAAGGAACTTTTTCAGCCTAAGCAGCCGCGGTGAATCGCTGGTTAAATCAGCATGAAATCTATGGACTCCAAGGATCGTTCTCGAGGCAGTATTCAGCCGAATGTTCTGCCTGGCAGTTAAACCACCACTTCTGGTTTTCAGCGCGCATCTGCTCAACCTCAGCGGAACGTGTCATATAAGCCGGGATGCTGGGATCATAATCCGAATCTGAGCCGCCAGTACCGTTGCCTACCGGGGACGAGCACTGAGACGGATCGGAGACGTAGTGATCTGTTTGCGGGCACCGGTAGGGGTATTTTGCCATTTGCTCGTCGTGGAGGTTTTGGCATTCTTGCGCCCAGCGGATAGTTCCATCGCTGTACCAACCGTTGGTAGTCCAGCTACCGCCGCCGTAGACGCACTCGGTCAGGGTGGGTTCTGAGGTGGATTCGGTGGTGTTCGCTAGGGGAGCGTCGGCAAGCGAAGGCTCAGCTTCCGCTGTCGGTTGCGGCTCCGAAGAGGACGGCTCGGGCGCAGAGCTTGTGGAACTAGAGCTGATAGTTGAACTATTGGCCGTGCTGGAGGAACTAGTTGCGGTTGCTCCTGCCGGCTGCGAATCCGGAGAGGAACAAGAAGCCAAAGAAAGCATCACCGTTATGAGAGCGACGAAGTAGGAGAGAGTTTTCATAATCTATGGATAGTAGACAATGAGAAAATATCTGGAGCGCAGGATTCATCAACTACATTGAAAGCCATGACTTCCACCACCTCTGAGCCCCCAAAGCTCCAGCCCAGCTCCTATATCCCGTTGATGTTCGCACTGCTTACTGCGGTGTTTGCGTTCCAGCTCAATGCGTCGATGCTCTCGCCAGCCTTGGCGACGATGGAAGACGAGTTGGGAGCTACCACCGCACAGATCGGCCTGACGCAAACGGCATTCTTTACGGCCGCGGCACTGTTCTCACTATTCCTGCCGCGCTGGGGTGACCTCATCGGGCGCAGGAAGGTCCTCGTTGGCATGATGGCGGTAGCTGCGCTGGGGTGCGTGGTATCAGCCATTGCGCCGAACGTCGCCGTGCTGCTTATTGGCCGCATTATTCAAGGCGTGGCAGGTCCTACGGTCCCACTGTGCTTGATTATGCTGCGCCAGCAAGTGCTCAATGAACAGCAGTACGCCCTGTTGCTGGGCATTGTGACCTCGGTAAACGGTGGTATTGCCGGCGTGGATGCGCTGGCCGGCGGCTGGCTGGCAGGCAACTTCGGCTACCGCTCGGTCTTTTGGACCATGGCAGTTCTGTGCGTCATTGCAGTAGTAGCGGTGCAGGTATTTACCAAGGAGTCCACGGCCACTGAAACCCCGCGCATGGATTGGGCAGGAGTTCTACCTCTGGCGGTGGCGCTGGGTTGCGTTCTCACTGCGTTCAACGAAGCCGGCAAGCTTGCTGAGGCCAATTGGTTCCTCGTCATCATCCTTCTCCTCATCGGTGCCGCCGGCTTCTGGGCCTTCTGGAATGTGGAGAAGAAGGTCGCCGATCCGCTCGTACCGGTGGCCTACCTCAAACAACGCCGCACGTGGGCACTGCTTTCTACCACGCTGCTCACCATGACCGGTGTCTTTGCCGTGATGAATGGCCTTATCCCTAACCTTGGCCAGGATGCAGATGCCGGCGCCGGAATTTCTGCCAGCGCCATTTCTTGGGTCACGCTCACCCCATACGCCCTCGCCGGCTTGGTCTTCGGCCCGATTGCCGGCTGGATGGCCTCCAAGTTGGGCTATAAATACGTCTTGCAAACCGGCCTCATCGGTACCGTCGTCGGCCTGATTATTTCTATCTTCGTGGTTGGTGCCCCGAACGCGTGGACCCTGCTTCTCGTCTCTATTTTCTTGGGCGTGACCTACGCGGGCATTGCCAATATCATGCTCAATGGCTTAGGAATTGTGCTCTCGCCGGCCGATAACCAGGGCTACCTGCCCGGCATGAACGCCGGCGCCTTCAACCTAGGCGCGGGCTTGTCCTTTGCAGTGCTGTTCGCGGTTTCCGGGTCTTTCGAGCATGGTTACCGCGCGGGCATGATTGCCGGCGTCATCATTCTGCTTGCAGCCCTAGCTTTGTCCTTCCGCATTCCGCGACCGGAGTCCATCGATGACACCGTGGCGGCCGTCAACGCCCGAAAGTAGGCTCGTGGCATGACGCGAAAAACCATTCTGGACTGCGACCCCGGCCACGATGACGCGGTGGCCCTGCTTCTAGCCATGGGCAACCCCACCATCGAGCTGCTGGGCATTACCACCGTGGGCGGCAACCAGACCTTGGATAAGGTCTCCCATAATGCCCTGGTGGTCAAGGAAATCGCTGGTCACCCGGAGATTCCCGTTTATGCCGGCTGCGACCGCCCACTCGTGCGCCCCGTCGAGGTTGCCGAGGCCATCCACGGCTCCACCGGCATGGACGTGGAAGGCGTCCAACTTCCGGAACCAAGCACCGCGCTTGCCGACGCCCACGCCATCGACTTCATCATCGACACCATCATGTCCCACGAGCCCGGCACCATCACCCTCGTGCCTACTGGGCCGCTAACTAATATTGCGATGGCCGCGCGCAAGGAGCCGCGCATCGTCGAGCGCGTCAAGGAAGTAGTCCTCATGGGCGGCGGCTACCACGAAGGCAATTGGTCCCCAGTCGCCGAGTTCAATATCAAGATCGATCCTGAGGCCGCCCACATCGTCTTTGAAGAGCCTTGGCCTGTAACCATGGTGGGCCTCGACCTCACGCACCAGGCGCTAGCCACGCCGGAGGTGGAAGCCGAAATCAAGGCTTTGGAGACCCCAGTCTCGGAGTTCGTCGTCGGCCTTTTCGGCTTCTTCCGCAAGGCCTACCGGGCCAACCAAGGCTTTGATAACCCGCCGGTCCACGACCCGTGCACCATCGCCTATCTCATCGATCCGGACATCGTCCAGACCCGCAAGGCACCTGTCCACGTCGAGCTTGCCGGCGCCCTTACCACTGGCATGACTGTCACCGATCTCCGCGAGCCTGCCGACGCCTCCTGCCACACCCAAGTCGCCACTACCCTCGACCACGCCGGTTTCTGGTGCCTGGTTACCGACGCCCTCAAAAATCTCGCCTAGGCCACCTTCACCCCGCGAGCCAGCCAACTTTCAGCCACGTTATCGCCCCTTAACCCTCAGTTGGGGGGCCATAGCGTGGCTGCTTTCCTTGGCAGAGGCTCCCACCGAGTGGTTTATCCGAAATCACGTAGTCGGTGAACCAATTCAGCCATGGAACCGTCCTTAATTTTCTGGTGGAAGTAGCTTCCGCCGAGCATCTGCGACACCTTGATGTGCTGAGTTAGAACAGCTAGCACTTGGGCATCGTTCATTTCAGAAGGCACGGTGGTGGAGATGAAACTATCGAACTCTTTACCATCAAATAATGCTTCAGGATTCGTGGTGCTGAATTCTTCAAAGTCCTTGATGAATTCTTCGCGAAGCGACTCAGTATTTTCGGGTGCATCCGTCAGCTCTCTAGCTTCAACCAGTTGATCAAAGAATTTGGTTAGCTCTGCGTATTTGCCAACAGGGGTTTCGTTATTCTGGTCATCTATGCCTTCCGCTGGGTCCGTCTTGGAAGCGGGGAAGGTAAAAACGAGGTCTTCAGTATTTAGGTCGAGGTGTTCGAAAAGAGCGCGCAGGAACCAGATTTTAGCGGAGGTGTTGTTTCCCACTTGAGCATAGAGACCTTCCTCGATTTTTCTATAGGAGCGGGTCTTCTCAGTCGCAGGCTTTTCAAAGCGCAAAAACTTCGAAGATTTCGCGAAGGAGAAAATTTCGGTGCGATGCTCGTGGAGTAGATAGCTTAGTACCGCTTCGACCATATCAGCCCAGGATTTCGTGGTCTTTCTAAAATCGCCGAACTCGAACCCACTTATTTTTCTGCCACTGAAATCTTCGCTGTCTCCCATTGGCTCCTTGGGGAGAATGGCTTTCGGCGGCGTGAAGTCAGTGGTTTTAGAGGTCCAGAAGTTGAGCGCCTTATCGGTGAGAAGCTCGTTTCTCTCTTCAAGCTGGATCAAGGTCCAGCGGTCGGACTTCTTAAGAAGATCATTAAGGCGATACGGCGAGCTATCGAAACCATTCTCCATTGACTTCTTGGCCTTGAATGGAGAATTCGAGTAAGAGGAGTTGTAGCCCGTGACAGTTAGATTGCCAATTCGGTTTATCCAGGTCTCATGAATTTCCTTGGCTTTGTCACCAAGTTCTTGGCGCCAAGTCTCAGTAAGTGTTTGGGGCATGATGTGCTCGATGGAAATCTTGTTTTCGGCCAGAGCAGAGGAGACATCACGAATATCTTTTGAGCTGCCGTTTTCTAGACAATTGAAGAGATACTGACGCCAGTATGCTCGAATATTGTAGAAATCCTTTGTTGCGAAGGACTCTCTAAATTCAGCGTCGGTTGGGAAACGTCCGCTGCCCGAACGCCTATTGAGCTGATAGATGACGATTGGTGCGAAAGGAGCCCCGTCAGTATGCAGCTTTCTGACCTCTGAGTACATAGTCGCGAAGATCTTATTGAGCGAGTTGGTGGCGATACCAGTGACAAAACGTCGGACAATGTAGGACTCAATTGTGAGCAGTACCTCGAGGAAATCCTCGGGCGTGGTTTTGTGCTCGTGGACGTCACGCAGAAGCGGCATGAGGAACGGGAGTACTACCGCACCCATAATCTCGTTCATCCGCTTAAGTTGCGTGTCTACTGCAGGATATCCGGTATCGGATTCTCGAATTTCTCGGAAATACTTGGAATAGGCGTACAAGTCATCCAGTAGTTCTGGCATGCTCGTTTTTCGCTTGGAAGCGAATGCTTTAAAAGCCTCGTATACGTCCTGTTCACGTGGGGTTTTAGTGGTGTAGGTAGTGAGGTACCAACGAATGAATGAGTCAGTCTGAAAGCGACAGTTAGCTTCAGTTGGATTCCAGCGATCGTTATACAACTGCTCTTGTTTGGCTGAATCCAACCCCATGAGCACGTAGTTGCGGACCTTGTCAGCTTCCTTAAGCTCTAGGCCGGTGGAATTGAGGCTTTCGAAGATGCGCTGCGGCTCGTCGTACTCTTCGAGATCCAAGTGCATTACTTCAAGGCGGCAAATCGCATTCCAAACTTGGTCAGCGTTTAATTGAGTAGAGCGCAGCTTTTTCGGAAAAAGCGGTAATTAGCCGTTACGTTGGAGGAGCTGATGAATTCGCTTTCAGGGCCAAATAGTTTCCGGTAGGCCTTGTCATCATCTTTCACCGGTTTAAGTTTGAAGCGCGGGTTTTCTTTGTTTTGGCCGATCCGAAGGTAGTCCGAAATGATTTTCTCGGCCAGCGTGGGATCTTCACTTTGTATTTCGCCCTCTTGGAGGGCGTGCGCGAATGCAAGCATGAGGATACTGACGGTTGTAAGTCTTTGTTGGCCGTCGATAACAATCCAATTCCAAGAATCTTGGTTCTTTCCCACCACCGCACCGAAGAAGTGTTTCTTTCGCTCGCTGCTAATTATTTCTTCCAGATCATCGAATAGCCGAGCACACTGTTTATGCTGCCAGTCGTAGTTGCGCTGGTAAACGGGAATGAGAAGACAGCGATTATTACCATCATAAAGCGTATAGATTTCACGGATACTGCCGCGCATGAAAGGCCTTTCGCGAGAGAGAATAGACGACAGGGCCATAATAGATGACATAAATGGTGTTATTCGGGCAGAGGTGAGTACGTAGTCAAGTAGGGCAGCGCTCGATTTCTGCATAAACTCGAGGGGTAGACACCACTAACCCAAGGAGCCACCATGAAGCAGCACCCTTTCCGCCACGTCGTTGTCATGGGAGTATCAGGCTCGGGCAAGACAACGGTGGGGGAGGCGCTCTCGCCGCTGGTTGGGCTGGAGTATCGCGATGGCGATGATATGCATCCGCAGGCCAATATCGACAAGATGGCGGCGGGAACTCCGCTCAATGATGCGGATAGAGAGCCCTGGCTGAAACAGATTGGTCAGTGGTTGGCGGATAGGCCGGAAGGCGCGATGGTGGGCTGTAGCGCGTTGAAGCGGAAATACCGGGATCTTATTCGCCAGTACTGCCCGGGTGTGGTGTTTGTCCACGTGCACGGGGACTTTGATGTGCTGTATGAGCGCATGCAGCATCGGCCGGGGCACTTTATGCCGGCATCGCTTTTGCAATCGCAATTCGATACCTTGGAGCCGCTGGAAGATGACGAAACCGGCCGGGTCTTTGATGTGACACGGCCGGCGTCGGAAATTGCGGGCGATGCCGCAGCATGGATTAAAGCGGGTACTTAAAGCTGGCGCTAGAAGGCGGCTGCGGCGCCGTACATGACCAGGACTAGGGCGAAGCCGATAACGGAGATGAGCACCTGGTTGACAGTCCAGGTCTTAAGCGTGGTCATGGTGTCCATGCCCATGAGACGGCCGACGAGCCAGAAGCCGGAGTCATTGACATGGGAGCCGAAGACGGAACCGGCGGCGGTTGCAACAACGATAAGAGCGAGCTGGAGCTCGTTGAAGCCACCAGCTTCTACGGCTGGGACCATGAGGGCGGCAGCCGTAGTTAGCGCAACGGTCGCCGAGCCTTGGGCCAGGCGCAGGGCCACGGCGATGAGGTAGCAGGCCAGGATGACGGGGATGCCGAGGCCGGAAAGGGAATCAGCAAGCGCATCGCCAATCCCGGAGGTACGCAACACACCACCGAACATGCCGCCGGCACCGGTGATAAGCACGACCGAGCAGATGGGGCCGAGGGAGGAATCGACAAGCTTTTCCAACGCGGTCTTTTCTACGCCACGGCGCAGGCCCAAGACCACGAGCGCGACGAGGAGGGTAATCAGCAGGGCAATGGGGGTTTGGCCCAGCATGACAAAGAACCGTACCCACGCGGCGTCGGCGTCGATGGTGCCATAGGACGCCAAAGCATTGAGACCGGTGTTAAAGAAGATGAGCACCATCGGGATGAGCAGGATGGAAATCACCGTGGCGGCAGAGGCAGGCTTGTGAGGTTGCTCGTCCTCCGTGAGGAGGGGACCGGCGATGGCATCGGTTACCTTGATGGGGATTTTCTTACCGGAGAGCAGTCCAAAGCGGTAGCCGGAGATATACCAGGTGGGCAGGGCTAGGATGAGTCCGACTAAAAGAACGAGACCCATATCGGCGCCGTAGAATTCGCTGGCTGCAACGGGGCCCGGGTGCGGCGGCAGATAGACGTGCATGACCGAGAATGCGCCAGCTGCCGGCAGACCGAAGGCAAGGACAGGGCCATTCAAGCGGCGAGCGACGGCGAAGATAACCGGCAGCATCACAATCAGGCCGGCATCGAAGAAAATGGGAAAGCCCATAATGAGCGACGCTAGGCCGAGTGCTAGGGGTGCTTTGGATTCGCCGAAGCGGCGGACCATGGCGTCGGCAAGCGATTTAGCGCCGCCGGAAGCCTCCACCAGCCGGCCGATCATGGCGCCCAAGCCTACGAGCAGTGCCACCGAACCTAGGGTGGAGCTAAAGCTCTCTGTCATGGTGGGCACGATTCCGTCGAGGGGAATGCCCGCAGCCAGCGCCGTGAGTGCCGAGACCACCAATAGTGTGAGGAAGGCGTGAAGCTTGAAATAGATGACCAACACCAAAATTACGGCGATGGCGGCCACCGCAATGCCCAGCAGCGGGCCGGTCGACAGGGTGGGTTCCCACGTATCCATGGGCGGACTCCTTTTCTAATGCAAACCTTTGAATAACGGCAACGTTAGCAGTAGGCCTGTGTGCCGCCTAAAACAATCGGATGAATGCGACCTACCCAACACGTAGCCGGGTAAAGACAGAAAAATCCCCTAGACACAGTGCTGGGCCTAGGGGAGAGGAGTCGTCGGGCGTTTAGTCGAACTGACCCTGGATAATAGCCGCCGCATCCAGCGGGGTCACATGGTAGGAGATGGGGTTCTGGTTAGCGCCGGCCATGAGCGCGCCGGCGCAGGAGTGACCGGCGCCCATCATGTGGCCCAGCTCGTGAGCGATGGTGCCCTGGACTGCTTCTGGGTACTGGGCATTAGGAATCTTGATGAAGACCATCTTGTGATCCGGGTAAGCGGCACCCTGGACGTAGCCATTTGGGTCGGGCTTGAAGATGATGGCGATGGTGTCATCATCAGCCTCAGAAGGCTTAACTTCCTTCAGGGAAGCCTTGCCCTTGAGGGCCTTGTTCCACTCGGCAACCGCGGCATCCAGCTGCTTGCGGTACGGGAAGTTTTCGACCACCTTGTACTCCAGCACGCCATCTTTGAAGTACGGCTTTACGGAGTCTTCATCGTGGAGAATGGAAGGATCCGGGACCGGCTTGCCATCGTTGGCCAGCTTGGTGATGGTCTTGCAGGTGCCCGGAGAAATAAGGGAGCGAACTGGGTCGCTCTTGGCGCTGGCGGCCGGTGCGGCGACGGTGCCGAGGATGGCTGTTGCAGCCAAAGTGGCGGCAGATAGCTTCTTGAAAGAAGGCATAGGCAGTGAATTACCTTTCGGTTGATTTTAAGGTTCGCTGAGTGCAATATTCCGAGCAATATCCGTGGTAAACGGCACTGCACGGGCGTCTTATGTGTGCGAGCATATATCAGTTTCTTATCTTCTGCAAAGGGAAAAATAAGAATCTAAGGTGTCAACTGCCTATTTGCTGCTTCTAGTTCAGGCGCTGCCCGGTGGTGGTGCTAAATAGATGCACTCGGTCCGGGTCGGGGGAAACGTAGAAAGTATCGCCCACCGCATAGCGGCCGCGGGCATTGACCAGGATGCCGGTCTGACCGCCCATGCGGGTAGAGGACTTAAGGATGCCATCGGCGGAGCTGCTGCCCGCGGCGCCGTTAAGGTCGCCATAAACGTAGGTCTGGTTACCCAGTTCCTCGATATGCGCGACAGTAAACTTTGCCCCACCGTTGCCGGTATCGCTTAACTGCCAGTCTTCAGGGCGGATGCCCACGGTGACAGTCTCAACGCCATCGAAGTTGTAATTGGCCAAGTTGATGCGGGTAGAGCCGATACGCAGCTCCGAGGAGTTATGGGATAGGTCGTAGATATTCATCGCCGGGGAGCCAATGAAACCGGCGACAAAGACGTTCTGCGGGCGGTCATAAATGGTACGGGTGGTATCCACCTGCTGTAGGACGCCGGCGTTGAGAACTGCGACGCGGTCACCCATGGTCATCGCCTCCGTCTGGTCATGGGTGACGTAGACGGTGGTGGTGCCAAGGCGGCGCTGCAGGTTAGAGATCTGCGCGCGGGTGGATACGCGCAGCTTGGCATCCAAGTTGGACAAGGGCTCGTCCATGCAGAATACGGCTGGCTCGCGCACGATGGCGCGTCCCATAGCTACGCGCTGGCGCTGGCCGCCGGAAAGATTGGCGGGCTTGCGGTCCAGCAAATCTTCCATCTGCAGGATCTTCGCAGCCTCTTGCACGCGAGACTTAATCTCGCTTTTAGGGACCTTGCGGTTTTCCAGTGCGAAAGACATATTCTGCGCTACGGACATATTGGGGTAGAGCGCATAGTTTTGAAAGACCATGGCCACGTCGCGGTCCGAGGGGCTCACCCCGGTGACGTCCTTACCACCGATACGAATGGAGCCGCGGTCGGTGGGCTCGAGGCCGGCGAGCATACGCAGGCTGGTGGACTTACCGCAGCCGGAGGGGCCGACAAGGACCAAGAATTCGCCGTCAGCAATATCGAGGTTGAGGCGGTCAACGGCGGGGCGCTTAGCATCCTTGGAGTAGATGCGGCTTGCGCCATCGAAGGTGACAGTAGCCATGGTTACCTTTCAGAATGTAGTGAGGGGAGGAGGGCGCCAGGGGGAGCCTACTTATTGATGACGGTCTTGACCTGGTTGTCATAAATGGACTGCAGGGTCTTTTGCAGGTCTGTAAGCACCTTGGTGACGTCATCGCGGTTGGTGACAATCTTTTCGAAAGCACCACCAATCTCCTGGTCCGCGCCGGGCAGGAAGACACGGGCATTATCCTGCGGGCGAGTCTCCGGAAGTTGCTTGATGGCGGTTTCGAAGTTCGGGTTTTCTTCCATGAACTTCTTCTGGTCCTTGTTGTCTACCGCGGTGGAGCGCACCGGCATATAGCCCACGTTCTGGGACCAGTAGCAGGTGTTTTCCTCATTGGTGATGAAGTCGATGAGCTTAATTGCAGCCAACTGGCGGTTCTTGCTGATGCCAGCTGGGATGGCAAGGCCAGCACCACCGGTAGGGCAGGCGCTATCGCCAGTAGGGTTAGGCAGGAATGCAGTACCGAGCTCGAATTTAGCGGTATCGGTCAGGCCTGCCAGGTCACCGGTGGACAGCACAGTCGCGGCTGCACGGCCGGTGCCGAACTCCATGGCCATGTCATTGCCCACGTAGGAGTAGCCCTTCTTTTCATCGGTGATGTCTTTGAGCCACTCGACGGCCTTGATGGTCTTGTCATCGGTGAACTTCAAGTCCCACTCATCGGAGTAGGCACCGCCCTTGGACCACAGTGGGCCCTGGAAAATCCAGCCCAGGTAGTCCACGGCGTCGCCCCAGCCAAATGGCTTCATCTTGGAATCGGCCGCGGCGAGCTTCTTGGACCACTCGTCCATCTCATCCCAGGACTTCGGACCGCGGTCTGGCAGACCGGCCTTCTTCCACGCGTCCTTGTTGTAATAGAACAACGGCGTGGAACGAGCGAAAGGAAGCGCAAAGTGGCCGCCGTCGTAGTTGTAATCCTCGTAGAGTGGCTGCACATAGGTAGACAGGTCGATTCCGGCTTCCTTCGCCAGGTCATCCACGTTGGCGATCTGGCCGTTGATGGCAAAGTTGTACCACCAGACGTCGGAAAGCACCACGATGTCCGGTAGATCTTGGCCGGTGAGCGCGGCGTTGAATTTCTGTGCAGCCTCTTCGTAGTTCTTGCCGGCATCAACGAGGTTGACCTTGATATCAGGATTCTCCTTTTCAAAGCGGGAGATGATTTCCTTCTCAATGTCCTTAGAAGTGCCCGGGTGGTTGGACCACCAGGTCAATTCGGTGACTTCACCATCGCCGCCTTTGTCTTTACCGCCTTGTGGGTTAGTAGAAGAGGTGCCGGCGCAAGCGGCGAGAGTGGTGGCAGATGCGGCTGTGGTAGCAAGGGCGAGGAATGTGCGGCGTAGCATGTAGTTCTCCTGAAAAATCCTGGTTAAGGGGGGAAATAAAGTATGTGGAAACGGCGAGCGTGGGTGGGGTAGAAGTCCTTCTATCCCTTGACGGCGCCAGTGGTCAGGCCTTGAATCATGTACTTTTGCAAGGCTAGGAAGATGATCACCATCGGGATGATGGTGAGGATGGTGGCGGCCATAACCGGACCCCAGTTGGTCACGCCATCGTTGTTTTGCAGCATGGTCAGACCCACCTGCAGTGGGGCAACGTCCTCAGTATCGGCCATGAGGAATGGCCACAGGTAGGTATTCCATTCATTGACCATGGTGATGACGGAAAACGCGGTCAGCGTTGGCCAAGAGACCGGCAGGAGCACCTTGGTAAGCAGGCGGATGGGGCCGGCGCCGTCCATACGGGCGGCTTCCACCAGCTCATAGGGCAGGGATAAAAAGTGGTTGCGCATGAGGAAGGTGCCGAAAGCCACGCCGGCCAGCGGCACGATGATGCCCACGAAGGTATTGCGCCAGCCCAAGGAATTGACCAAGGCGTAGTTAGAAATGACGGTGATCTCGCTGGGCACCATGAGTGAGGAAATGACCAACAAGAACACCAGATGGCGGCCTGGGAAGCGCAGGATGGCCAGCGCATAGGCAGAGATGACACCAAGCACAATCTTGATGATGGACAGCACTGCGGTAATGACTACCGAGTTGCGCAGGTAGGTCCAGAAAGGCACGCGGGTGGTGGCATCGGAGTAATTCTCAGTCTCCCATACCGGCGGCAGCCAGTTGACCGGATCTGTATAAATATCGCCCTTGGCCTTGAAAGAGGTCATGAGGATCCAAAAGAGCGGGAGACCAATAAGGAGCAGTACCGCGAGGATGCCCAAATAGCCGCCTACGAGCTTGGCGCGACGGGTGGTGGGGGATTCATCCGTGACCATGTGAAGGGTTGAAGTAGCCATAGTGGGTTAACCTCGCTTATCCATGATGCGTACCTGGATCAGGGTGATTATGAGCAGGATCAGGAACAAGATGGTGGCGGCAGTCGCACCGTAGCCGGCGCGGAAGTTGACGAAGGTCTCGTTATAAATCTGGAAGACCAACGTCTGCGTGCCATTGCCCTGTGGGCCGCCACGGGTCATGACGTTGATGATGTCGAAGACCTGCACGGAGTTAAGAAGCACCGTGATGGAAAGGAAGAAGGTCGTATTGCGCAGCTGCGGCATGGTCACACGCCAGAATTTGCGCCAGCGTCCGGTGCCGTCGATAGCGGCGGCTTCATCCAGTTCCTTGTCTAGGCCTTGGAGCGCGGCTAGATAAATGACAAAGGTATATCCAAGGTTTTTCCACACGAAGGTGAACGTCACCATGAACATCGCCCAGCCTGGCACGGCATAGAAATTCGGGGAGTCGATGCCGAACCAGCCCAGCATGTCCTGGATGAGGCCAAAGTTCGGGTCAAAGACGAATTGGAAGGCGATACCAATGGCCGCGCCAGAGATGGCATAGGGCGCGAAGACCACCGAGCGTGCAAAGTTGCGGCCCTTAATGTTCTGGTTGAGCAGCAATGCCAGTGCTAGACCGATGATCATGGAGCCAATGACCGCAAAGAATGTAAATACCACAGTGTTGAGCACGATGGTCTTCGTATCCTCGCGGCTAAACCACTCCACATAATTGTCCAAGCCTACAAAGGTGGAGGTAGGGCTGGAAATATTCCAATTGAAAAAGGATAGCCGGATATTATCTAGCAGCGGCCGGTAAGTAAATACAGCCAGCAGGATCAGGTTCGGCGCTAAAAGCGCTGCGGCCAGCAGCCATTCCTTGTGGCGATTGCGCGCTGCTTTGCGCACCAGCGCCGCAGAATCACTGGGGTTTTCCGTGTGGGCGGGACGGGCGATGGTAGTGCCTGAGTTGCCGCCACTGAGAGAGTCTTCCTGAAAGGTCACTCGGTCAATCTAGGGTGGACGGGTGAAGCCCAGATACATGAAAAACAAACAATCAGTGAATTATTAATGTCCGATGGGTTAAAAGTGGATGCGTCATCAAATTTTTTTAAAAACTCCAGCTCAGCGGGCCGTGGTGCCTGTCTCTTTGCCATAAAACTATGGCTGGCATTACAAAAATGCCTTGCTTGCCGACGCCCACCTTCCTCCCGCCCTTCTACACTGGCACCCATATTCCACCGCGATTCCACAAGGAGGAAGCAATGTCTGTCCGCACTGTCTGCAGCAACTATGACTCCGTCAAAGTTTGGCAGGAGCCACTTTATAAGGACCTGCATCAGCACCCGGAGCTATCAATGCAGGAGGAGCGCACGCTTGGCATCATCAAGGGCAAGCTTGCTGACCTCGGGTTTGAACAAGTGGATGTAGGCGGTGGCGTGGTTGGCATCTTAGAAAATGGTGTCGGGCCAACTGTCATGCTGCGCGCGGATTTTGATGGCCTACCAGTCAAGGAGGACACTGGCCTGGATTATGCCTCCACCGATACCGCTCTTGACCCGGATGGAAACCCCATATCCGTCATGCACGCCTGCGGTCACGATTCGCACGTGGCCAGCCTGCTGGGCATGGGTGCGCTCATGGCGCAGGCCACCGACCAGTGGTCCGGCACCCTGCAACTAATTTTCCAACCGGGCGAGGAAATCGCTGCCGGTGCCCAGTCCATGGTGGATGACGGTCTGGTAGATAAGGTAGCAACTCCCGATGTTGTCCTAGGTCAACATGTTTTTGCTAGCCAATTTCCTGCTGGCACCGTTGCTCTTGCCGCAGGACCCTTCATGTCCACCGCGGTAAGTCTGGATGTCAAGGTTTATGGCCAAGGCTCGCACGGTTCCATGCCACACCGCAGCGTCGATCCAGTGGTGCTGGCCAGCTCCATTGTGATGCGCCTTCAGACAGTCATTTCCCGCGAACTAAGCCCTTCCGAGTTTGGGGTGTTGACCGTGGGTGCTATCAATGCCGGTTCGAAGGCAAATATCATTCCCTTTGAGGCTAACCTGAAGATCAACGTGCGTGCCTATAGCGAGCAAGTACGCGATAAAATCTCCGGCGCCATCGAGCGCATCGTCAACGCTGAGTGCCAGGCTGCCGGTAGCCCTCAGCCTGCTGAATTTAACTATCACGATGCCTACCCGCTTACCAGCAATGATGACGAGACCACGGCGCGGCTCCAGAAAGCCTTCACATCCTACTTCGGCGCCGACCGCGTTCTTACCGCAGAACCCCTCACGGCCAGTGAGGATTTCTCCACCATTGCGCGTGCCTTTGGGGTTCCCTATTGCTTCTGGGTATTTTCCGGCCGCGAAGAGGGAAAAGATGTTCCCAACCACAGCCCGCACTTCGCCCCGCTGCTCCAACCCACATTGCGCACTGGCACCGAAGCACTTGCTGCCGCTGCATTGAGCTATCTGGGCAACGACTAAGCGGGAAACTGTACATGGCCGCACGGTTCTTAAAAGATGTGCGGCCATTGCTGCTGGCATCCGGGCTGTGGGGGAGTAGTTCATAGCCGCCAAGTCTGGTGAGTTTTCTCTATGCAAGGTTTTCCTGCGTCCACCGTTTCTTAGTGCAATTAACCGGCAGACCCCTAAAACAGCTCCAACGCCCGGGCCTCACTTGGGGCCGCAGGGCGCTGGAACTGGTTCTCTCTATCTCTCTTGCGTTCTCTCAAACGCATGAACTTAAGATAACTCCCTAGCCTGCTACAGGCCTGCGTTTTACCTGTGAGTATTGTGGTAATGGGGTGGAAATCGCCATATAAACGCGCAGACCAGCCCACGGTGTAAAAGGCGGCGACCTCTAGGTCGATGAAGAACTATTCATAGGGGTGCGGTTCTGCGTAGGATTCTAGGTAAAACTAAAAGTGTGTTCTCGGGCTTCGGTTGGGGTCGAGAAGCCTTTAAATAGGCGCTAAAACCGTGTCAGAGGAGGAGATGTGTCGCAACAATTTGATCCAGAATTGCACCGGCAAATGGGCGTGGAAGCGGATGTTGTCTTGCGGGTGGGAATGCTCCTAATGGGTGCCGGCACTTCTGGTTACCGTGTTTTAAGGGGGATGAAACGCAGTGCGCGAGCTTTGGGGTTTGACCACTTAGATGCCACAGTGGGTTTGACGCAGATTACTTGTACGTTCCACCGCGGGGAATATTTCAGGACAGTGATTGCCCGGCAACATTCTCCTGCGGTTGATGCTTCGCGGATAGAAGCCTTAGAAGACCTGACCCATAATCGGCTCTATGCGGGGATTACTGCCCAAGAATTGGCCGCAAAGCTGGATGTTATTGAGTTTGGAGTCAAAAAGCGCTGGAGCGGTTTAGTTCTTTCTTTTGCCGCCGCGATCGCGTGCGCGGCGTTTGCGTATCTTAACTGTTTCCCGTTAGAAGCGGTGGGGTTGGTGGCTCTAGCGGCGTTTGCAGGCCAGTTTGTGCGGTACACGGTTCTCCACCGGCACGTCCATCAAATCGGGGGAGTAATTGCTGGCGGGGCAACGGCAAGTATCGTTTTCTTCCTTTTAACGGAATTTTTTGGTGCGATAGGCTCAGTGGCGCCGAGTGAATTGTCCTCGGGCGTGGTAGCAGCGGTTTTATTCTTGATCCCCGGATTTCCTCTTTTCTCTGCTTTGATCGACATTGCGCGTTTTGATTTGGACGCAGGAATAGTCAGGTTAGGGTACGCCTTCACTGTTATATTTACAGCGACTTTCACAGTCTCGATGGTTAGCTGGTTGACACAACTTACCCCTGATCCGCCCGCCCCTGCACAGGATATGAAGTGGTTTTTGTTGGCGCCGGTCGCAAGTTTTCTGGGAATTGCTGGCTTTGCCTTTCTTTTCAACTCTTCCCGCCGCATGGTTTTGGTCGCAGCGTGTGTCGGAACGGTGGCAAACGAGCTCCGTTTGATCCTCATTCACGCAGGTACAACTATTTTCTTTGCGGCATTCGTGGGAGGACTATTGATTGGGCTGCTAGGTGCGGTTGCTTCTAAAAAGGCGCGCCTTCCTCGTATTACAACGACCGTTCCGGCTGCCGTGATTATGATTCCGGGGGTGACAATGTTTCGAGCAGTGTTTTATTTGAATGACGGTCAAATGGATCAAGCTTTGGCAAACGTTGCGACAGGAATGATGGTGGTTGGTTCTATTGGCGCCGGATTGGTGTTTTCTCGCCTGCTAACTGATAAGGATTGGGCATTGGGCCGACTTATTGATTTTGATAAAAAAATTCCGCAGAAGCCCTCTACAGCATGAAGTTAGGGTCTTAACTGGGAAAACGCCTGTGGCCCCCACTTCCTTTCGGAACTGGGGGCCACAGGCGTCTCTCTCACTGTTTCCATATATCGGCATGTGCCGCCCTGTGGAAACTGCAGGGGGTTCTCTCTATCTCTCTCATATGCGCTCTCTCAAACGCACGATCTCAGTATGGGGCACTGTGCTGTAGTGTCCATGAGGCTCGGCTGTTGGGTGGCTGTTAGTGGCTGGGAGGGGATGGATAAGGCGCTGACAAGCGTAACAATTGTGGGGGAGTGCAATATTGGCGCATAAAAGTGACGTACACCATAAGTTGATTCTGTAGGGTTGAGGGCATGCGCGCAGCGGGCCTGCGCCGTTTTCAACTGCTTGTATAGCTACAGAATTGAGGTGAGGAGCATGTCTCCTCTCACTTCCCAACCCCCAGCCAATGATGCCGTGCCGGCGCAGGTGGAAGATACAGAAGAAACAAAACGCCAGCATCGCTCGGCCATAAAGGCAGCGTTTATAGGCACCTTCATTGAGTGGTTCGATTACGCAGCCTATATCTATATGTCCGCGATTATCTCCCGAGTCTTTTTCCCGGAGATGGAAGGCCGCCGTGCCCTGATTATGACGTTTGCGCTCTTTGCGCTGTCATTCTTGGTGCGGCCTTTGGGTGGCATCGTATGGGGTCACTTCGGTGATAAACACGGACGCATCCAGACCCTAACGGTCTCCATTGTGATGATGTCCCTGGCTACCGCGTGCATCGGTTTCCTTCCTGGCTATGCCACCATAGGCTTCGCCGCGTCCCTTTTGCTGTTGCTGTGCCGCATGGTGCAGGGCTTTTCGGCAGCCGGTGAGTATGCAGGTGCGGCCACGCACTTGGCTGAGATCGCTCCGGCCGGCAAGCGCGGCATTTATTCTGCGGTGGTGCCGTCCGCTACGGCTTCCGGCTTGTTGCTGGGATCGCTCATTGCGGCGTTGCTGACGGGTGTGCTTGACGATGCTGCCTTGGATTCCTGGGGCTGGCGCGTGCCTTTCTTGATTGCGCTGCCTTTGGGCATGTACGGACTGTGGATCCGCCGTCACACGGAGGAGTCCTCCCACTTTGAGGATCAGGATGAACCGGAAGAATCTCCGTTGCGGGAGGTGCTCAAGTATCCCAAGGCCTTGGCCATTGCCTTTGCTGGTGCGGTGCTCAACGCCATTGGCTTCTACGTCATTTTGACCTACCTGCCCACCTACCTCTCAGAAGAGTTGGGTATGGCCGCAACCCCGGCGTTTATAGCGTCCTCTGTTGCCTCCGCATTCTATGTGGGCTTTGCCTTGCTTACCGGCATGCTTTCGGACCGCCTGGGCCGCCGCACGACCATGCTGTGCGCGGCCGCTTTTATGGGCGTGACTATCATTCCGGCCTTTATGCTTCTCGACGGCGCCGGAATCCTCCTCGTCATTATCATTCAGGTTTGCTTGGGTGGCGTGCTGGCGCTTAACGACGGCGTCCTGCCCTCCTTCCTTTCCGAGCAGTTCCCCACGCACGTGCGCCTGTCCGGCTTCGCGCTGACTTTTAATACGGCCAATGCTGTCTTTGGCGGTACCGCTCCCATGATTGCTACCTGGCTTATTGATGTCACAGGACTGCAGCTTGCGCCCGCCTTCTATTTGGTGGCTGCGGCGCTGGTGACTGGAACCGCGGTGCTATTCGCGTCGAAAAAGAATAAGCTGCACCAGTAGCGTTTCGCTATAAAAGGATAAAACGCCTGCGGCCCTCGGAACCGGAAGGAACCGAGGGCCGCAGGCGTCTCTCTCTACAAGGTGTTTCCATGTATCGGCCTAAGCCGCCCTCTGGAAACTGAGGGGTTCTCTCTATCTCTCTCGTATGCGCTCTCTCAAACGCATGATTTAAGTATGGGGCACGGGGCTGCTACCACAATGGATTGTGCCTGATAGGTCCCTGCTAGTTGCTGAAAGTTTACTGCTAGCCCATTTGTGGCTTGGTAGTCATAACTTTCGGCAGTATTTGCATCCGCGCCAATGCGTTGCAAGTGTGTGCGGCGCCTTTTCCTGTTCTGGCATGTTGTCTCCCACCTTGTCAGACAGGAAAAGTCCTTGTCGAACCACCTTTTTGTGGGATTATTGGAACATTCCCCAGATGGTGGCAAAGAGCACGATAAAGCCCATGACCGCCACGAAATAGTTGGTCTTTTTGCCACGGAAGCGGGCTAGGGCGTCCACTCGGTAAATGACCCAGATGGGAAGCAGGTAGGTCATGAAGGCGAAGAATACGCCGCCCACGACAGAAATCATGTCCAGGATGGAGGGGTTGAAAATTCCTACCAGTGACGTGGCGATGAAGATGAAGAGGTAGGTCCATAGGTCGAGCGTGCGGGCAGACATCTTCTTTGTGGCTTTCGGTGCGGCCAGGTTGAAGAGGTACTGGGTGCCCTCGATGGTGCCAAGGGCATGGCCGAAATAGGAAGAAGCTACTGCACAAATAACCACGATGGGTGCCATGTAGGCCATAAATGGGGTGCCGGTTTCGTTGGCGAAGTAGGAAAGAACCGGCAGGTTCTTGTCATTTGCTTCTTGCATGCCGTCTGCGCCCATGGCCAGTGCGCAGGACCAGACAAAGAACATAGTGAAGACCGTCAACAAGATGGCGGAATTGCGGATAACCTTATCGGACTGTGCGTGGTGATCCGCTCCGTATTCCTTTTCCATGCCCAGCGAGAATTGGGAAATCGCAGCAACGAAGGAGAAGGAGAATACCAAGACGGGAAGGATAAGGATAATGGCCTTGATAACGCCGCCAGCGGTGTGATCGCCGGCCTCCATGAAGGAGCCGAGGTCCCATTGCGGAATGAGGTAGAGCGATACTGCTGCCAGCGCCACGATGAGCGGATAAACCACGAACTGGGCAATCTTCAACATGATGGCATTGCCAAAGGCAAGTGCCAGCGTCATCAGTCCTACGCACAGCGGTGCCAAGATGTAGCGGGAGATTCCTGGGCCACCCAGCTGGTTGACGATGAAGCTATCGACCGTATTAGTAATCGATACGCCATAAATGAGCACTACCGGGAAGATGGTGAACCAGTAGATAATCGCGAGGATGATGCCGTTGCTCCGGCCAAAGAAGTGGGTGAGTACTGCAAGGACGTCTTCGCCATGCAGCGGCGAATAGCTGATGATCCAGGAGAAAGCACGGTGGGCCAGGTAGGTCATCGGGAAGATGAGCAAGGTGGCTACCAGTAGCGGGATGAAGCCGAAGCTGCCGGCGGAAATCGGCAAGAAGAGGATACCTGCGCCCACGGCAGTGCCGAAGAGCGTGATGGTCCACTGGCTATTGACGGCCTTATTGGTAGTCACCTGGCTGCCGCTTGGGGTGTCTGCGCTGCCGGTAGTGGGTGAACTGGCCGGTGAAGCAGGCGCATTCGCAGTCGTGTGAGACATAGAATTCATCCTTCAGTACGTGTGAATAAGACAACATAAACAATCTATCTGAAGGTTTTGGCGAACGAAAGTAAAAGTGTGATCTAAGTTAAAGAAATATTAAAGACCGCCGCACCGAGGGTGGTGCAACGGTCTTTGGGAATCTTGCTAAGGCTTGGCAGCTAGTCCGCGATCAGGTTTTCTTCCTTCAAAAAATCGAGTGCCACGGTGGTGTAGTCCTCACCGTCGACGTCGACGCGGGCATTGAGTTCCTGCATCTTTTCGTCGGTAAGCAGCTGTGACAGGGGAGCGAAAAGCTCTTCAATTTCTGGATGCTCATCTAAAACCTCGGTGCGGATAACCGGGGCAAGGTTGTACTTAGGGAAGAACAGATTAGGGTCCGTCAACACCTGCAAATGGAGGGCCTTAATGCGGCCATCGGTGGCGAAAACGGAGCCAAAGGTGCATTCTCCCTTGTCTAAGGCGGCATAGACCGCGCCGGAATCCATTTCCTTAATGCGGCTGCGTGGAGGCTCTTTCACCCCATAACTCTTGAGCATGGGAAGGAGTCCATCATTGCGGGCGAGGAATTCGGCATCGGTGCAGAAGGTTTGCTGCTCGGGAGGAAGCTCCTTAATATCCGCGAGCGTTTCTACGTCCGATTCTTGGTGCGTCTTCTCGCTTGTAGCTAAGGCGTAGGTATTGTTCATCGGCGCTGGCGGCAGCCACGTTAAGCCATTTTCCTTATCTGCCTTTTCCACGGCTGTGTATTGTTCCCGTGAACCAGGAACGGGATCATCATGGCCCAAATAGGTAATCCATGCGGTACCGGTGTACTCAAACATCGTGTCCATATCGCCTACTTGGAGGGCTTGGCGGGCCGAAGTAGATCCCGGAATATTGGTGAGATCCTTGACGTTGGCGCCCGCTGACTGCAGCAAAATAGCCCCGATTTTTCCCAAAATGATCTGTTCCTTGAAGTTCTTTGACCCGATGGAAATGGTCTCGCCTTTCAGATCAATGCCGGCGAGATCGCCTTGCAGTTCGCCGCGGGGAATCAAACCACCTGCAGTACCAAGGCCACAGCCCGCCAGAAAGAGGGTGCCAACCGCGGTGAGTGTTGCCATCAGGCGTTTCATTTGATCATCCCCTTCGGCGTAAAAGCGAGTTCCAATAGTCGGCCCACCCATTCCACGGTGAGCGCTAAGGCTGCTATAAGTACCGCGCCCGAAACAAGGATCGGCGTGCGATAAAGGTTGATTCCAGAGGTGATGAGTCCGCCAAGCCCACCGGCATCGATAAACGTGGCAAACGCACCTGCGCCTACGAGAAGCACCAAAGACGTGCGGACACCGGTCATGATGACCGGCAGCGCAAGCGGAAGCTCTACCTTGGCGAGAACCTGCATGGGGGACATGCTTAGCCCGTGCGCTGCCTCAATGAGCTGCTTGTCGACGCCCCTTAAACCTGCAATGACATTGGCCAGCACCGGCAAGAAGGCATAAAACCACAACCCGAGGATGGCAACCGGAGTGCCGAAGCCGAGCCAAATGGCCAAGAGTACAATGACGCCAACGACCGGAGCTGCCTGACCAATATTGGCGATACCCGTGACCACGGGGGCAAGAAATTGCGTGGACTGTCTCGTGAGCAGAATCCCTAAGGGGATTGCGGTAGCGATAACCAAGAGTGCGGAAATAAGCACGAGCACGAGGTGCTCCCACGCCAAAGCCGCGACGGAATTGAGCTCCAAGGTGCGAGCCTCAATTTCATCAAGATCCGCGGTGGCGTGCCAAATGAGCCATCCGACAACTGTCGCGATGACTAGAATTGGAATACCGAAAATGAGGAGCCGGTTCTCTCCTCCGAGGCGTTTAAGCTTTTCCACTGCTACCTCCTTCACCGCGAGGAGAGTGGGCATCGGAGTTGATCTGACGGATGTAGTCATTGACCGTGTCATAAAGGAGCACGCCTTGGAATTTTCCGCGGCGGGTAACCATGGCGCCGCCGTGGGAGGAAGCAAGCATGGCCGACATGGCGTCGCTAAGCGTAGAACGAGCTTCCACCACAGAGGACAACTCTATAGTCGGATCAGGAATGAACTCAAAGCGGCTGAGCTGGCGTTTGGTGATCCATTCGCGCGGGTGATCGTGCTCGTCCAGGATAACGACAGTCCCTTCTCCGGCGGTATCTAAACGCTCGAGAACGTCTGCAGTCTTCTCGCCGATGCGCCCTATGGGTGGCGACCAAAGCTCAAGTTCATCCGCGCGCCGCAAATTTAGCTGCTTGAGGGCAGAGCCCGAACCGATGAAGTCTTCCACAAAATCATTCGCTGGTGCGGCCAGAATATTTTCCGGCGTATCGTACTGGCTAATCTGCGCGCCGGGTTCAAAAATGAGGATACGGTGGCCCAGCTTGATCGCCTCATCGATATCGTGCGTTACGCACACAATGGTCTTCTTTAGCTCCGATTGGATGTTTACCAGTTCATCCTGCAGGTGCGTGCGCGTAATCGGGTCCACTGCGCCGAAAGGCTCATCCATGAGCACCACTGGGGGATCGGCCGCGAGACCACGCGCTACACCCACGCGCTGCTGTTGTCCGCCCGAAAGTTCTCGGGGGAAGCGGTCCCGGTAGATCGAGGGATCCAAGCCCACCATGTCCAAGAGCTCATCGGTGCGCTGGGAAATTTTGTTGTTATTCCATTTCTTGAGCTTTGGCACGAGTGCAATATTGTCTGCGACGGACATGTGGGGAATGAGGCCGCCGCCTTGAATAACATATCCGATGTCTCGGCGCAGCTGGGTGGGATTCTTCTTGGTTACGTCTTCACCGTTAATCCGGATTTCGCCGCTGGTGGGTTCGACCAGGCGGTTAATCATTTTAAGCGAAGTGGTCTTACCACAGCCGGAAGGTCCCACAAATGCCACGAGCTCTCCGGCGGGGATGCGGAAAGACAACTCTTTTACCGCAGGTGATTTCTGTCCTGGGTAAGACTTGGTCACGTGGTCAAAGACGATTTCAGCACCGCTGGTCTCGCTAGCTGAAACCGGACTTGATTGCTTGTTTTGTGTCATGCGGAAATGCCTTTCGGGGTGGTCAGTTTCTGGAGGCCGGCAAGAATTGCATCCACGATAAGAGCGAGTACTACGATGCCGAGTGTGCCGACAAGTGTGTAGTTCAGCGCGTTGGTGCCGCCGATTTGGCTAAGGCCGGAATAGATGTAGCCGCCGAGTCCTGGTCCGAGTGCATAGGCTGCAATGGCGGCCACACCCATAGACATCTGGGTTGCTACCCGGATGCCAGTCATGATGATGGGCCATGCCAGTGGCAAGCGGATGCGGAAAAGAATCGCCGCTTTGCTCATGCCTTGCCCGCGAGCGGATTCAATAATTGTGGGGTCCACTGTATGCAGCCCGACAATCGCGTTGCGCAGAATTGGCAAGACCGCATAAAAGACCACGAGAGCAACAGAGGGCATTGTGCCGATTCCAAAGAGAGGAATGGCAAGGCCGAGAAGGGCGAGTGAGGGAAGTGTTAGGCCAATGGAGGATAGGGCATTGGCTAGGGCCGCTCCGCGTGGGCGTTGAGCCGCAAAAATAGCTATCACGAGAGCGATTATTAGTGCTACGGCCACGGATTGGATGACCAAGCTGGTGTGCTGATAGCTGCGGAAGAGGATGTCCTGCCAACGTGCAGCAATAAAATCTGTCATTTCATCACCTTAAAGAAAGAAGGAGAGGGTGGGATTGGTGTTTTAGTCTCTATAAAACTCCCTTCGAGAAGGCATGACGTACCGGTCAAGGATACAAAGTTGGAGGTGGGTCGGCCAATGGACAAGAAGAAGGCCGCCGCACCATGGGAGGTGCGGCGGCCTTCTGTTTGAGACGGGCTAGGAAACTATATTCCTAGGGCAGAAGTGAGGTGTTCTTAGAACAGGCCCTCAGCCTTCTTGCCAAAGTCATTCAAGGTGTGCTCGCGGGAATCAACGTTCTGGTCGTTGTGCTTGGAGTCATCACCCTTGATGCGGGAGGTCTGGGTTACCTCGATGTTATTGATGAGGCGGCCTTCCTTGGTCTTGCCATCGCCGAAGTCCAGGTTCGCAATGCGAGCCTCTTCGCCAGCGTTAATCGGGTTAGCCAAGGTCACCTCGAAGGAACGGGTAGAGGTCTTCTCGTTGAAGCCCAGGTCACGGATGTGAGCGCCGTTGGAGGAACGCGGAGTGATGAGACGGTCAACGCCCTTCGGGCCCTTGGCGGTCTTTACATCAACGCGGAACTGGGTAGCTGGGAACTCGCCGTAGTAGCGCTCGGAGCCAACGTTCTTGGCGCGGACTGCAACGGTGCCTGCGAAGCCAGCGTGCTTAGCGTCGGAAACGGTCATGTAAGGCTCGAGGTCGAGCTTGTGCTTGGAGTCCTTCTTGTCCTCCTTGGCATCAACCTCTTCCTGCTTCTTCTTGTCAGCAGCCTCTTCGTTCTTGCCCTCTGCCTCAGAAACCTTCTCGGCATCTTCCTTGGCGGTGCCCTCGGTGTCCTTGATTACCTCTGCGTCAGCCTCGAGGTTCTTGTCCTCTTGCACAACCTTCGGGTCGTTGACGTCGGTGGTGTTCTGGGCATCCTTGTTAGGAGCGTAGGAATCAGACAGCTTGTCGTACAGCTTGACGCGAACTTCGTTCTTAACCGGCTGCATTGCATTCCAAGCGGTCGGGGTGGACCAGGTGCCGTTTGGCTTGCAGTACTGCTGGGTACCGGTCATGTTCAGCACGCGGAAGCCGTAGGTAGCTTCACCGGTGTGGTTTGGCGGAACGTCGTAAGGTCCGATGGACTGGCCAGCCTCCCAAGACAGGGAGTAGGAGGCGCTAGCACCAATCTTGGTTGCGATCTCGTGGGAGATGCCTGCGGAGCCTTCAGCATTCTTGCCGGAGCCCTTGCCGCCCAGGTTCATGGACGTGGTCTCGGTGCGGTCACCGTTGACGGAAACGGAGATGGACTGGGACTTGGACAGATCCTGCTGCAGCGGGATGTCCTTCTTGGTCTGGTTGGTGGTGGAGATGGTGCCGGCCGGCAGGAAGCGATCGGAAACCTTGTAGACCACGGTGCGGTGGTCCTCCCACGGGTTGCATACCGGGCGAGGGTTCAGGACGTTCGCCTTCATGTGATCGGAACCGTGGGTGGTGTGGATGATGGGCAGCTGCGGGTTCAGGGCCGGGGTTTCCGGGTAGGACTCGGTCTGGGTGGTTGCGCCAGCCAGCGGTGCCGCGAATGCGGTGCCGGCGACGATGAGGCCGGCGGTCAGGCCGGTCATGCGACGACGAATCGACATCTAGAACTTCTCCTAATGCAGGTAGAAAAATGCAGGTAGAAAATGAATGAACTTATGAATGAAATCCAGCAACTCTCGACGTTGCGCTAAGAAAACGCTAAAACACGCTTAAAGTTACGTCATCTCTTAGATGTCTATATATCTTCCCCAAAGAAAGGTCAATATGTTTTATATAGACCGAGCTGTTTAATGGGGGTTGTTCCCGCTAAGTGGTCGATAGTGCGTCAAAAATTATTGATGAATAGATGTCTATACATCGCTCGTTTGAGGCGAATCGACGTATCCCCCATGTGGGGGTATTTTGCTATTTTCTAAAGTGGTGCACGAGTCTTGTGGGGAAATTGTAGGTGTGTCACTGTATGCGTCGTGCGCTGCATTTGAGCGGGTGAAAGGCGGTTATAAAATGCCTGCTGGTGAATGTTACATGTCATAAGTTATAGGCGTTTACATGGCAGAGGTTGGTGCTTTTCGCAACCGGAACTGTCCAGGATGTTCCGAAGAGGGTGGGGTGCAGGGCTAGAAGAGGGCGGATTCAACGATCAGCATGAGGGCTGCAGAGATGGCCACAATGATGACGATGCGGTTGAGCAGTTTCCTATCTATAAATCGGTTGAGGTAGTTCGCTGCGATAAGTCCAATGACAATAAGGGGGAAATAGGCCGCCGCAGCGGTTACTTGGGTGCTGCTGATCTGTCCATTGAGCGCCAAAATTATAAGAGAAATTAAGGTTCCGAGGACGAAGGTGCCCGCCAAAGTGCCGCGGGTACGGTTCGGATCAAAACGCTTCATAATCAACGCCATGGGCGGGCCGCCTATGGAAGTGGAGGTGCCCAGGATGCCGGAGGCTACGCCGGCGATGAGCGTATTGAGGGTGGTCGGCCGCGGGCTCCATCCCAAACTGGATAGGGTCATGGCAAAGAGTACGGCGCAACCGATGAAGATGGATAGTCCATTGGGGGACAGACTCGCGATTGCCCAAGCGCCTATTAAAGAACCGGGGATGCGGGCAAGAGAAGAGATTCCCACCACGCGCCAAGAAGTCTCGCGGTAGGAGCGCGATAACGTATAGCTAGAAATGCACAACGCGAGCAACAGAATGAGCGTGGGTAGGAGCTCAGGCCGAATGAGCGCGATGATGGGCGTGGCAGTGGTCCCTAAACCAAAACCGATGGCGCCCTGAGTGATGGTGCCGGCAAGGATGAGGAGGCCGATGAAGATATAGGACCATGCGTCCGCGGAGATTCCCAGAAACATAACGAGTGCTAAGTGTATCTGGGCTCAATCCTGCCGACTAAACCTAGGAAAGGCGAGCTGTCACTTTCTCATTGGAGGCGATTTCCTCCAACCGCTCTGCTGGGCACACGCCGGCAACGATGACGGCGGAACCTCCCGCGGCGAGGGGCTCGAGCACGGCGCGGGAAAAAGACTCATTATCAGACCAGCCGGTAGATAGCAGGCGCTCGGCGCTCGCAGGAGTATTGACGAGTTGCGGCAGTGGCTGGGTTTCACCAAAGTACTGATCGCCGTAGAAGCGCACGGTAGGGCCGAAATCAATAGCGCCAGTGGGTAGATCGCCGCCGGATTCTACGACGCCGCGGCCAAAGGGGTCCTCGCTGATGAGCACGATATCGGCTTGGGGTTGACGATCATGGGCGGCGGGGTAGCGGGAGGGGGAGGTAAAGACGACGTCGGCAAGCGCGGCAGACTCGCCAAAGCTATAGGAAGGGCCGGAGGCGAGCGCACCCAAGGCCACAACGGCCGCTTGCCACGAGGAGGGCAGATCGATGGCAATGGTGGAATCTGCCTCTAGGTCGAGCTCTTCTTCCAACATATTGGCGATCTTCGCTACCCAATTGTCGAGCGTTTGCCCGGAAAAATCCATGCGTGCGCCGGTGGTCTCGTTATATACGGTAAGGCGCGGAGAGGCGGCATCGGCATGCAAAAGATGGGCGAGTAGTTCCATACTCGCCCATCGTAGGGGAGAAGTGCTAGTTCACGCAGCGCGGGCCATCGCCACCGGCGTCGATTTCTGGGGAAACCTTGGCGGTACCGAAGTCATCGCCCGGGGTGCCTACCGGCTGGCTGGACTTGTCTTCCTCCGGCTCTTGGGCGCTGGCCTCCTTATCGGAGGGGCCCTGGTAGTCATCGGTGGCCACGACGATGAGGGTGTCATTATCGAGCTGCGGGTTCTCTGCCACCGGCAGGCCACCCAGTTTCTTGGCTAGGGCTTTCGCCTCCTTGCTCGTCGGATCAGCGGCTACCACTTGCGACTCACTGTAGATGCCCGGTTGCGCGTTAGCGGAGCGCTCTACCGTATAGCCCTTGCCCTCAAGCCAAGAGCCGATGCCGGAAGCTAGGCCGTCAATATTGCCGGCGTTGAGGACGTGGATATTGATATTAGGATCGACGTCCTTGTCCTTGTCCGCCTTTTTCTGCTTGTCCTTATCCTCGGCCTTGGCCTCATCGGTGGCTTCATCGTGGGACTTAGCCAAATCGTCCATGAAACGGTGAACCTCGGCGGCGTCGATAGTGACGATAGATTCGCCATAATCGCCTTGGCCGTCGATGGAGGTAACAGGGATGGTGGTGAAGGTGACATTGCCGCCTGCCAGGCCGGCAAGCTGGGTAACAAAGCCCATAATGTCCCAGCCCTCATCGATGACTACGGAGCGTTCCACCGCCTTGGCAATCTTGGAAAGCTTGGAGGGATTAGCCAGGGTGTCATTGTCCAAGATCTTATTGACCAGGGAAGCCATAAAAGCCTGCTGGCGCACGATGCGGTCGAGGTCGCCGCGCGGCAGGTTGTAGCGCTGGCGCACAAAGGCTAGGGCCTTGGCGCCATCGAGGGTCTGCTTGCCCTTGCTGAACTTAGCGCCAGACATATCGTCATTGACGTCATCATTGAGGCAGACTTCGACACCATCGACGGCGTCGGTAAGCAGGGTAAAGCCCAGCAGGCCCACCTCCGCGTAGTGGTCGATGGACACACCGGTCAAGGACCGCACCATGGCCAATAACCCTTCGCGGCCGGCCTCGACGCCCTGCTTTTCGATGTCCTTATCCGAGTGCGGCTTCTTTTTGCCCTTTGCTTCTGCCTCTGCGTTTTCCTGCTTGAGCTCGTCCACCTTGGCGTTCTTGTGAGAGGCGAAGACAGCATTCATCTTCATATTGCCGTACTCCGGATCCTTAACATAGGTATCGCGCGGAATGGACACGGCGGTAGCACGGGAACCATCCTCCGGAACGCGGATGAGCATCATGGTGTCGGTATTTTCCTCACCATCGGCCACGCCGGCGTGCAGGTCTGCTAGTTCCTTATCGGAGAGGGGATCGCCCTTAGCATCGGTGCGCGAATCCTTGCCCACCAGCAAGATATCCACCGCGCCATCGAGCGAGTCACCGGAAAGTCCCTTGCCGCCTAAGGACAAGTCCTTGGCAGAAGACATACCATTATCAAGCCGGCCGACGGTGGCATAACCCACGCCAGATACCACCAGGATCAGGGCGGATAGCAGGGCTACGATCGTCTTTATGGCCGTGGAACCTTTTTGCTTTACCGCACTAGCGGCAGAGGGCGCCGGCTGAATGGTGCGCGCCCGGCGAGTGTTCTCAGAAGTCACAAGTGGAGGCTTTCTAGATTGGTGGGGATCTGGAGACAGTTTAGGGCAGAACGTTAAAAACTTAGTGATCCGCGTCCGATTTCGCGTGTTCGGGCAGTGTCCCTGCCCAGCGCGAGGAGTGCTTGTGACTAAGCTCGTGGCCATTGTGACTACTCCAACTCAACTCCCACTGGCCGTGATCACCGTGACTTATAGTCCCGGACAATACCTCGGTAGTTTTTTAAACTCCCTGCCGAGTGCGTACGCCCGCGGCACCAAGGTGGTGCTTGCGGATAATGGCTCTACCGACGGTGTTCCCGAGGCTGCCGCCCGCGAGCGCGCCGGGGTAGATTTCCTCGATACCGGCGGGAATATCGGCTATGGCGCTGGCATGAACGCCGGTGCCCGCTTCGCCCGCGAGCGCGGCGGAGTAGATGAGGAATTTTTCCTGATTTCCAACCCGGACGTTGCCTTTAGACCGGGATCTATCGATCGGCTCATCGAGTGTGCCCGCAAATGGCCGGACGCTGCGGCCGTGGGCCCGCGCATAGTAGAGCCGGACGGCACCAATTACCCCTCTGCCCGTGCCGTGCCTACCGTCGCCACCGGCATTGGGCACGCCCTCTTCTCCTCGATCTGGCCCTCTAATCCGTGGTCGCGCGCTTATCGCAATGAAACCGATATGACTACGCAGCGGCCGGCTGGTTGGTTATCTGGTTCCTGCCTTCTTGTGCGTTGGGAGGCTTTTGAAGCCATCGGCGGATTTGATGAGCGTTACTTCATGTACCTCGAAGACGTAGATCTAGGCGATCGCTTCGCGCGCGCCGGCTACCAAAACATTTTCTGCCCAGAAGCAGTCATCAGTCACGCCAAGGGGCATTCCACACAAGCACACGCCGGCGCCATGCTACGCGCGCACCATGACTCCGCCTACCGCTTCCAAGCAGACCGCCACCCCGCCTGGTGGCAGGCCCCATTGCGTGGTGCACTGTGGCTGGGGCTGCGGGTGCGTGGGTTAATTGCCTCGGCATCGGTAGGTTCTTAGGCCGCGGTGCGCGTGCCGTTGACCTAGATTGCGCTTTTAAGCTCTACACTGTCCCTCAGAAAATCACCGAATAAAACTGTCTGCATACATAAGGAAGACTATGACTGAAGCAGTCACCACCCACGGTGCCAGCACGGATGCAGTGATTCTCGTTGGCGGTCGCGGTACCCGCCTGCGTCCACTAACCATCGGTACACCGAAGCCGATGCTGCCGACGGCCAACTATCCGTTCCTGCAGCATCTTCTCGCCCGCATCAAGGCCGCCGGCATCGAGCACGTGGTCATGTCTACCTCATATAAGGCTGAGGTCTTTGAGGAGTACTTCGGCGACGGTTCGGACCTAGGCCTGGAGATCGAGTACGTGGTGGAAGAGACCGCACTCGGTACCGGCGGCGGTATCCGCAATGTCTACGACAAGCTGCGCAATGACACCGTCATGGTCTTCAACGGCGATGTGCTGTCCGGCATGGACCTGGAGGGAATCCTCACCACGCACCATGACAAGGACGCCGATGTCACCATGCATCTGCTCAACGTGGCTGATCCTCGTGCCTTCGGCTGCGTGCCTACCGATTCCAATGGTCGGGTAACCGCCTTCTTGGAAAAGACTGAGGACCCGCCGACCAACCAGATCAACGCCGGCTGCTACGTATTCAAGCGTTCGGTCATCGAGTCTATTCCGGCCGATCGTGTCGTCTCTGTCGAGCGCGAGACTTTCCCGGGACTGCTGGCAGAGGGTCGCCTCGTTGTCGGTCACGTGGACAACTCCTACTGGCGCGACATGGGCCGCCCAGATGACTTCACTCGCGGATCGTCGGACTTGGTGCGCGGCATTGCGCCTTCCCCGCTGATTGAAGGCAAGACCGGCGAGTCCTTGGTGGATCCTTCGGCCGGTATCGCTGGTGGCGTGCTGCTGCTGTCCGGTACTGCCGTGGGCCGTGGTTCCGAGGTAGGCGCCGGATCTCGCCTCGAGGGCACCGTCGTCTTCGATGGCGTGCGCATTGAGCCAGGTGCCATCATTCATAACTCCATTATTGCCTCCGGCGCACATATTGGCGCCAACGCGGTCATTGAAAACTGCGTCATTGGCGAGGGCGCCCACATTGGAGCGCGCTGCGAGCTTCTCGACGGCATGCGTGTCTTCCCCGGCGTTTCCATCCCGGACGCTGGAGTGCGTTTTAGCTCCGATGCTTAACGCTCCTGCCGTGGGCTGGGCCATGCGATAAGTCTGACTGGGATAGGCCGAACTGAGGAAAATGAGTCCTTGGTTCGGCCTTTTCCATGCGGAATTACTCAGCCTGTCCTTCTAAAGCTGCCACCATAATGCGAAATCTGTGCAGCGTTGGTGAGTACGTAGATCCCTTCTTTGAGAGATTGTGCGCGCGACACGCCGGAATTTTCTGAAAATTGTTGACAGAAAAACGGGGTGCCACTACATGTAGTACCCCCTACCTATACCCCCAGTGGGGAGTAGTTGTTACAGATGTGACGCGTGGGGATCGTGTGCTGCGTTTTTGCCGAAAAGTGCGAAGAAGCCGCTAATTCGGGTTGACGATATTTAGTGATCCGGTGTGAAATTACATCAGTGAAAGAAACAGCGGCCGACGCCGTTACTTCCACACCGGCCCAGCGGGGTTACCCAAAGGGAATGTGGTGTACGGTCGGTTGCACTGATTAGAATTACCCAACCTCGGAGAAAGGAAAAGGCGTGGACAAAATGGCTAATAACAACGCCATTCTCCGTGGCGGTGCTGCTGCAGAGATGTCACTCGATGAACTCTTCGGTGCCGTCGAGCAGGAGTGGCAGGACCAAGCGCTGTGCGCGCAGACGGACCCTGAAGCATTCTTCCCTGAAAAGGGAGGTTCTACCCGTGAGGCTAAGCGCATTTGCCAGGCCTGCGCGGTGCGTGATGAATGCTTGGAGTACGCGTTGGAGCACGACGAGCGCTTCGGTATTTGGGGCGGGCTATCGGACCGTGAGCGCCGCCGCCTCAAGCGCGAGATTGGATAATTAAGGTGTCCAGAAAGGCCCCGGGCAAGCACATGACGTGCGGCCCAGGGCCTTTCTGCTGGGTCATATCGTGAAGGTGGCTACCAGCTATAGCGTGGATCCACTTCCTCCGGGTCCAAGTTGAGATAATTCGCCACGAGCGCGGTAATAACCGTACCTAGAAGCTCGGAACGCTCGGACGGGGTGGAAGCGCGCTGCTCGATGGGCATGCGGAAAATGACCAACCGGGCGCGCGTGGGGTGGCCGGCGGAGTCTACGCCGGCAGGAACCACGCGCCCGAGGGGGACCGGCCCATCGGCGATAATCTCATCCGGGAGCACGGTCATATCGGGTGAGAGCCGCATGCGCGGAATGGTGTCTACGGCTAGGTCGAGGCCACGCAATTGCGGGGCGAAGGAGTTTTGGATGGGGGCATAGGCCTCCAAGACGGCCATGTCGAAGTGCTCGCGCGCGCTGCGGTAGCGCGGAGTCTGCTGGGGGAGGAGGGGTCCGCGCATGCCGTGGCCGTGTCGGTCGCGGGCGGGGCGGATGTGCGGGCGAGCGGCGGTCATGCCCTGATTCTAAGGCGCAGGTGGTCTGGATTTAGCGGAGCCACGCCGGGGCGAAGACTATCTAAATCTCAACTAAGGGTTTAGACTTATGCGCTGTGACTATTTCTCGCCATTGCTCCCGCCCAGGCTGCGGCCGCCCCGCCGTGGCGACATTGACCTATGCATACGCGGACCAAACGGCCGTGGTCGGTCCGCTGGCGGAAGAAGAGAACCCGCACAGTTGGGACCTGTGCGCCACGCACCGCGATCGCATCTCGGCTCCGGTGGGCTGGGAGCTGGTGCGCGTCGATCGCATCGAGCTGGATGAGGAAGACGATCTGATGGCCCTGGCAGAAGCGGTCAAGGAAGACGGCCGCGTGACCACCGGCTTGGTCGATGACGGTAGCGCCGGTTCGGGGGCAGACCCTATCGACTATTCCGCGACCTTTGATGGCGCTGACCCAGCTAATTCGAATCACCCGGTCTTTCGTACCCGTCGCGTGGCTTATGCCAAAAAGGCCCGCCGTGCCCACCTTTCGGTTGTACCCGATGAAATAACGCCGGCGGAATCGGAACTGGACTGACACGGACCCCGCAGTGCAGTAGTTTCCCTGCGGGCGAGAGTACTATTGCTGGGTATGCGAACTCGTGAGCAGCTTGATGCAGTAATTAAGGCCTATGACGTCCGTGGCGTGGTGGGCGAAGACATCGATGAAAACTTCGTGCGCGATACGGGCGCTGCGTTTGCCGCCATCTTGCGTGAGGAAGGCGAAAATACCGTGGCCGTCGGCCACGATATGCGTCCTTCATCACCGTCCTTGGCGCGCGCCTTCGCTGAGGGTGTGACCTCGCAGGGCCTCAATGTGACCCTGTTGGGGCTGACCTCGACCGACGAGCTTTACTACGCCGCTGGTTCCCTGGAGTGCGCGGGCGCTATGTTTACCGCCTCCCACAACCCAGCCAAGTACAACGGAATTAAGCTCTGTCGCGCCGGCGCAGTGCCTGTGGGCCAGGAGACTGGTTTGGGGCAGATTAAGCAGATGCTTATTGAAGGCACCCCGGAGTACACCGGCACTGAAGGCGCGATTACAGAGCAGGAGATTCTGGCTGGCTATGCGGACTTCCTACGCAAGCTGGTGCCGTTGGAGGATTCCAAGCCTCTCGTCGTGGCTGTAGATGCCGCCAATGGTATGGGTGGCCACACCGTGCCGGCTGTCTTCGATGGCCTGCCTTTCGAGGTTCGTGATTTGTACTTCGAACTTGACGGTACCTTCCCGAACCACGAGGCTAATCCGCTGGACCCGAAGAACCTGGTGGATCTGCAGAAGTTCACCGTGGAGCAGAAAGCCGATATTGGCTTGGCTTTTGATGGTGATGCGGACCGCTGCTTCGTCGTGGATGAAAAAGGCCAGCCTGTTTCCCCGTCTGCCATTTGCGCGTTGGTGGCAGGACGCTACTTGGATAAGTTCCCCGGCGCTACCATCATCCACAACTTGATTACCTCTAAGACCGTGCCGGAGCTCATCAAGGAAAAGGGCGGCACCCCAGTGCGCACCCGCGTGGGTCACTCCTTCATTAAGGCGCAGATGGCTGAGCACAAGGCCGCCTTCGGCGGTGAGCACTCCGCGCACTATTACTTCAAGGAGTTCTGGAATGCTGATTCCGGCATGCTTGCCGCTATGCACGTGCTGGCAGCGCTCGGACAGTCCGATAAGCCGCTAAGCGAGCTCATGGCAGAATACTCCCGCTATGAAGCCTCTGGTGAGATCAATTCCACCGTGGAGGATCAGAAAGCCGTTACCCAGGCAGTGCTGGATGAGCTGGCGGATAAAATTGAGTCCGTCGATGAGCTGGATGGTGTGACCGTCGAGCTCAAGGGAACCGAGGCATGGTTTAACGTACGTGCCTCCAATACGGAACCGCTGCTACGCCTCAACGTAGAGGCAAAGACCGCCGACGAAGTTCAGGCCATCGTCGACGAAGTCCTCGCCATCATCCGCCGTTAAACCTCGGCGCGCGAGTGGGAGACCATGTCCTCCCACTCCACGAACTTCTTGCGTTCGCGGCCCTCGCGTTCGCCCATTGCGCGCTCGGCCGCGTCTAAACGCTGCCAGTCTTGCCACGTCAAGTATTCGATTCCCCGCTCGCTAAGGACCTCGGTGATATCTGCGTCGCTGGAAGGGGAGGGGAGGGTGCCGGAGGCGGCGTCGGCAAGCAGCATGCCAATCGTTTCCGTGGCATCGGACTTGGTATTGCCAATGAGCCCCACTGGCCCGCGCTTAATCCATCCGGTGGTGTACAGGCCCGGAACTACCTTGCCGGCCGCATCGATGACATGGCCACCATCGTTATTGATGACGTTTTTGTCCTGGTTGAAGGGCACGCCATCGACCGCATCGGAGCGGTAGCCGGTGGCGAAATAGACCGCCTGCGCCGGCCATTCGGTGAACTTCCCGGTACCGTGCACGCTGCCATCCCCATTAAGGGCGGTGCGCTCGGTCTTAATCCCGCTGACTTTGCCGTCCTTACCCATGATCTCCACCGGCTGCTCAAAAAGGTGAATCTGCAGGGTGTGCGGTGCCTTTTTCGGATCTCGAATGGCGTACTGCTCGAGCACCTGGCACACCAAGTCAGTGGACTTGCTTTCTTGGCGCGCGGCCAGCGAAGCCTCGTCATAGTCAATGTCCTCCGGGGAAACCACGACATTAATGGACTCGGAATGGTCCAGCTCCTTGAGCTCCTGCGGGGTGAACTTGGCCTGCGCCGGGCCGCGGCGGCCGAAGACGCGCACGGTCTCGGCCTGGTTCTGGGCCAGGGAATCGTAGACATTATCGGGGATTTCGGTCACCTTGAGCTCGTCACCAGTCTTGGCCAGGATGCGGGAGACATCAAGGCCCACGTTACCCACGCCGATGACTGCGACCTCTGTGGCGGAAAGATCCCAATTGCGCTCGAAGCGCGGGTTGCCATCGTAGAAGCCCACGAACTCGCCGGCACCATGCACGCCGTCGAGGTCCGCGCCGGGGATATCGCGGTGGCGGTCGCCCACGGCGCCGGTGGCAAAGACCACGGCATCATAATGCTGCTGCAGCTCATCGACGGTGATATCCCGGCCGATGTGCACGTTGGTCAGCAGGCGAATCTGCTCCGTATCGAGTACGCGGTGGAGGGATTTAATGATGCCTTTAATGCGCGGATGGTCCGGTGCTACGCCGTAACGGATGAGGCCAAAGGGGGCGGGCATCTGCTCAATGAGGTCAATCTGTACCTCACCACCGGTCTTTTTTACCAAGATGTCGGAGGCATAGATGCCGGCTGGACCGGCACCGATCACGGCTACTTTTAAGGGCTGATTCATGTTGTGCGAAGGCCTTTCTCTTTCTCGCGGGGCTAGACCGCTGGGTTCATTTTCTTAGCTTTATCTTTCTGGCAATTGAACCGTCTGGTCTAGATTGCGGCAAGGCTAAGAATTAGTTTCTAAAATTATTCTGACTTTTGCGCAGGTTATGGCGATTTTTTACTTGAAAATAAAAAAGACCGCTTTGTCTGTCTGATTTAGACGGGTAGGTTGTCTTTCAATACTTAGGAAAGGCAGGTTGAGATCTACACCATGACCACCGCGACTAATACCAAGCGCACTCCCCGCGCCAAGAAGCCCGAAGGCCAATGGAAGATTGACGGTACCAAGCCCCTCAATAACGATGAGGTAATTAAGCAGGAGGATGGTGGGCTTTCTGCCAAGCAGCGCGTCATCGATATCTATTCCAAGCAAGGATTTTCCTCGATCCCTTCTGATGACCTAGCTCCTCGGTTCAAGTGGTTGGGCCTTTATACCCAGCGCAACCAAAACTTGGGCGGTGAGATGACCGCTAAGCTTTCTAACGCTGAGCTGCAGGATGAGTACTTCATGATGCGCGTGCGCTTCGATGGTGGCCGCGCCGATCCCGCCAAGCTGCGCGCTGTGGGTGAGATCTCGCGTGATTATGCCCGCTCTACCGCGGACTTCACGGACCGCCAAAATATCCAGCTGCATTGGATTCGTATCGAGGATGTGCCCACCATCTGGGACAAGCTTGAGTCAGTGGGGCTGAGCACGCTTATGGGGTGCGGCGACGTGCCCCGCGTTATCCTGGGCTCGCCTGTCGCGGGCGTGGCAGAAGATGAAATTATTGACGCCACCCCGGCCATTGAAGAGATCAAAAATAACTATCTGCCGCGTGAGGAGTTCCATAACCTACCGCGCAAATTCAAAACCGCCATCTCTGGCAACTCCCGTCAGGACGTCACACACGAGATACAAGACGTCGCCTTCGTAGGCGTGAACCATCCAGAGTACGGCCCTGGATTCGATTGCTTTGTTGGCGGAGGCCTTTCTACTAACCCGATGCTCTCGCAGTCCCTCGGCGCCTGGGTTCCCCTAGAACGCGTGCCTGAGGTGTGGGCCGGTGTGGTCGGCATCTTCCGTGACTACGGCTTCCGCCGTAATCGAAACCGAGCCCGCCTGAAGTTCTTGGTGGCTAAGTGGGGCATTGAAAAGTTTCGCCAGGTGTTGGAAGAGGAATACCTAGATGAGCCGCTGCTGGATGGCGTCCCGTTGGAAGTCGAGCCCGGCTCTCGCGATCATCTTGGCGTGCACCGCCAAAAGGACGGCAAGTTCTACGTGGGCGTGAAGCCTACCGTGGGCCATGCCACCGGCGAACAGCTCATCGCTATCGCAGACGTGGCTGAGAAATTTGGGATTAGCCGTATTCGCACTACCCCGATGAAAGAGCTGCTTTTCCTCGACGTCGATGAAGAGGACATCCCGAGCCTATCCCGTGCGCTCGACGAGACCGGACTGTATTCCCAGCCATCTGAGTTTCGCCGTGGCGTCATTTCCTGCACCGGGCTGGAGTTTTGCAAGCTCGCGCACGTGACCACCAAGGCCCGCGCCATCGAGTTGGTGGACATCCTGGAAGACACCCTGGGTGATCTGGATGTGCCGATTTCCATCGCGCTTAACGGCTGCCCCAACGCCTGTGCGCGTTCACAGGTAGCAGACATTGGCCTGAAGGGGCAGATCGTCTCTGATTCCGAGGGCAACCGCGTCGAGGGTTTCCAGGTCCATCTAGGCGGCGCCCTTGGCCTGTCTCCGGACTGGGGCCGCAAGCTGCGTGGCCACAAGGTCGTGGCCGATGAGGTGCCCGAGTACGTCATCCGCTTGGTCAACAAATACAAGGAGCAGCGCGAGGAAGGTGAGCAGTTCCGCCACTGGGTTTTGCGCGCAGCTGAGGAGGACTTGCAGTGAATTTTCGCCGCCAGCCCAATCCCAACCGCAACCATCCCAGCTTCTGCCCGTATTGCGCCGGAACCGACCTCTTTCCGGACGAGGAAGACGATTTTGCCTGGAAATGCCAGGAATGCTTGCGGATTTTCTCCGTGCGTTTCCACGGCCAGGACGATGCCCCAGTAGCCCCTGCACCGGCCGTGTCCTCCAACGAAGCACTGAAGCGCTCGCTTGCCCGCCGCGGCCACACCACGGCGCCAAAGGCTTAAGGATGCCCCATGCCCGCACTCATTACCCTGTCCCACGGTTCACGGCATCCGGGTGCCGCGGCCGGAATTGAGCGTTTGACCCAGGCCACGGGCTTGCGTCCAGCTCGCGCGGCGCACCTGGAATTCAACGAGCCCGACCTCACCGCGGCCGCGCTCGAGCTTGCCCAGATGGGGGAGACCGAGGCAATCGTGGTTCCCCTGCTTTTCACCCAGGGTTATCACCAGCGCGTTGATGTTCCGCGTGCGCTTGCCGCAGCCTCCCAGACCTCACACTTGTCCCTCCACCTCGCCGCAGGCCTCGGCACCGGCGAGGACCTCGCCCGTGTGCTCGCCTCTCGTACCCGGCCTGGCGACGCCCACGTGGTCATCTATTCCGTTGGTTCCTCCGATTCAGCGGCGAATGATGCCATACGTGAGCTCGCCCACCGCACCTTCGCGCTCACCGGCGTACCCGCGACGGTGGAATTTGCTACCCGCGGTGGCCGCGAGGGGATCGTGCGCCTATGCCGCGAGCATGCGGACCCTAAGCGCGTGCGCGTCATACCGCTCTTTGTCACCGAGGGGCTGCTCCTAGACCGCTTGGCGGGTGTTCCCGCGACCGTTGAGCACCCGCTCGGCACTGATATTTCAGGCCTCGTCGCAGACCGTTTTCATCATGCACGCCGCGGTGCACAGGAGGTATTCGTGCCATGCTAACTCTCATCCTCATCGCCCTCGCCGGTGCGGCCGCCAACCTCGTGGACGGTGGCATCGGCATGGGGTTCGGCGTCACGTCTACCACGATGCTGCTCCTTGCCGGCCTAGGTCCCGCGCAGGCCTCTGCCGTCGTGCACACCGCTGAGCTTGGCACCACTGCCATTTCCGGTTTGAGCCACGCACGCTTCGGCAACGTGGACTGGAAGACGGTGGTCCGCCTTGGCGTCCCCGGCGGTATTGCCGCGTTTGTGGGGGCCACGTTGCTGTCGAATATTTCCACTGCCGCTGCTGCACCGGTGACCGCACTCATCCTGGTAGGCATTGGTGCTAACCTCATCTGGCGGTTCTCCCAACCGCGCCGCCGCGGTTCCGCCTACAAGCGCTCGCATTCCACTCCGTTTCTCGCCGGCCTTGGCCTGGTGGGCGGATTTGTCGATTCTACCGGTGGCGGTGGCTGGGGTCCCGTGTCGACCTCCACGCTTATGGCCATTGGTCGGGAGCAGCCGCGCCGCATTGTGGGCACGGTCAACGCCGCCGAATTCCTCGTGACCTTGGGTGCCACCGCGGGCTTTATCGTCGGCCTCTGGCACGACATCGTCGGCAACCTTGCCGCCGTTATCGCGCTTCTCATCGGCGGCGCCATCACTGCTCCGATCGCTGCGTGGCTCATCTCCCGTATCAACCCAGTCCTGCTTGGTGGATTGGTGGGCACGGCCATCGTAGGGCTTAATATCAGCAAGGTTATCGGTGGCGCCGAGACCTACTTTGGCTGGTCAGTGCCATCAGCAGTTACCTCGATAGTCATCGCCGTCGTGGTCGCTGCTGGTGCGGCCGCAACAGTTCGTGGCACGCTGCGCACTACGCGTGCCCGTGCAGCGGAATTGGAAGCAGAAAACGCTGAGGAAGCCGCCCACGCGGACTTTCATGCCCCGGATTACCCAGAGCGTGTCGCCGCCGCCCATCACTTCCACGGTTCGCGCAGGTCAGGTGTCACCATCGTGCAGGATAAGGCGCCCGAAAGCCCCGCCTCGGACCGAATGTAGCGCATCGACTGCGGCCTTTGGCCAGGCAATAGACCAAGGTTTGGCTGCAGTAGGCGGAACGCGGCCGAAAGTGGGGTTAGGGCTTATGCGAGTCTTGCTACCCTGAACCCGCTAGAGGCCGGCCACCTCGCCGATGACATAGACCGCCGGCGAGGAGATATCGTGCTCTGTTATCGTCTGCGCCAGTGTGGCCAAGGTGCAGCGGTAAGCGCGCTCGGTAGAAAGCGTGCCTTCTTGGATGATGGCGCAGGGGGTGGAAGGGGAGAGGGAGGCTGCAATAAGTGTGCTAGCAATCGCCGGTGCATTCTTAACCCCCATAATGACCGCCAGCGTGGCGCCAGAACGGGCGAGAGCTTCCCAGTCCACCAAGGATTTCTCGTGGCCGGGTGGTAGATGCCCGGAAACCACCGTGAAGCCGTGGACGATGCCGCGCTGAGTTACCGGAACGCCAACGGCTGCGGGAACGGAAATAGCTGAAGTTACGCCCGGTATGACCGTGGTGGGAATCGAAGCTTCCGCCAGCGCTTGAACTTCCTCAAATCCGCGCCCAAAGACGAAGGGATCGCCTCCCTTAAGGCGGGCTACCTTGCGGCCAGAGCGGGCATGAGTGATGAGTAACTCGTTGATCTTTTCCTGCGAGATTGACTTCTTATAGGGGAGTTTAGAGACGTCAATGAGCTCTTTGGAAGAAATATCACACAGCCTATCGAGCTGCGCTGTAGGTCCCAGGTGATCGGCGAGAATAACCTCTGCATCCTGCAAGGCGCGCATGCCGCGTACAGTAATGAGGTCCCACGCGCCGGGGCCGCCGCCAATGAGGGGCACGGGATGGATCTGTGCGGAAGTCATGGGACTCCATCTTAGTGGGTGCCCGACTATGCTTAAGCCACATGGATACCGGTAATTATGATGCCGAAACCGTGCGCTTTTTTGATGTCGCGCACGAAGGCGCTCAAATCCGCCTATTGGCCGGAGAAGTGGAGCTTTGGAGCGAGGCGCTCCGCGGGCTTAATCCTCGCTCGCTGGTCATAATCCCCACCGATGCGATTGCCAGGGAAGCCGCCCACTTGGGTGTCGGCCTTGCAGAGCCGCTGCGAATCCCGCTCGTCGTCACCGAATCGCTCCCGCGTTACGTGGGAGCATTGGACGTGGTTGTTGTCGTAGGCGAGACCGGCGAATGCGATTGGGCTTCGCGCGCATTAATTGCCGCCAGCCAGCGCGGCGCCACCACCGTTTTGATTGGCCCGGCCAAGGGCCCGCTCGTGGAGGACTGCCCGGACGATACCCTCATCGCCCCCTGCCTACCTACGGCAGAGGGCAGTTCGCCTGCCCGCAACATCGCCGCACTGCATGCTCTGTGCTGCCTGCTCTACCAGGACCCGACCGCGGTGAAAGAGATCCTGGAGGATCTTGCTGCAGCCGTGGACCGCGAACTCGCGCAGCTTTCCCCTGAGCGCGATGCCACTACCAATCCGGGCCGCCAACTGCGCGAATTTATCGAAGGCGCCCGCATCATCCACTCCTGCGTGCTCGACCCTTATTCCTTTTCTGAGCGGCGTGAGCACGTGCAGATCGACGCCCTCGTCGCTCGTATGGCTGCGACCATCTGGGCGGTGCATGGCCTGCCGAGCGCTTTCGTGGACCCTGCGGAATTGCGACGCGCACTCGACCGAGATTCCGATAGCTCCCGAGCAAATGATCTCTTCTTTGACCCCTTCATTGATGGCGATGGCACTACGGATGCTTTGGTACCCTTGAAGGTGATTTTCTGGGGGCAGGAAGAGGCGAACCTGCCCAACTCGCTTGCAGTCCGCAGCATTGACCCGGAACCGGGCCTCGGGCATCTTGCCCGCTCACTGCAGCTTATTACGCGGAGTTTCTCCGCGACCGCCTACGAGATTTCTAAAGGATAGAAACACATGCAGCTGTTGCACAGCGCCACCCGCAACTATTCCTGGGGCTCGCGTACCCTCATCCCACACCTGCAGGGTCAGCCCGATTCAGAAAAGCCCGTCGCAGAGCTGTGGTTCGGCGCCCACCCCGGAGACCCGTCTACGGTGGATGACCGCCTTCTCAATGAGGTCATTGCGGAGGATCCAGCAGGGCAGCTAGGCAGCCGCGTTTCCGCCGAGTACGGTGAACGCCTGCCTTTCCTCCTCAAGGTGCTAGCGGCCGAGGAGCCGCTATCCCTACAGGCGCACCCGTCGAAGGAGCAGGCAGAGGAAGGTTTTGCCCGCGAGAATGCCGCTGGGATTGAACTCACCGCACCCAACCGCAACTACAAGGACGATAACCACAAGCCCGAGCTTATCGTTGCGCTCACGGATTTCTATGCCATGGCTGGCTTCCGCCCGCTGGCGCGCACTCGCGAGCTTTTTGCTGCCTTGGAGTGCCCCGAGCTGGATCATTACGTTGCCATGCTGGACGAGGACCCCTCGGTAACCACCGAGTCCGCCAACCTTCGCGTTCTCTTTACCACGTGGATTACCATCCCGTCCGCCAAGCGCAAGGAACTCATCGCCGCCATAGTCTCCGCTGGTGAGCGCCTTATTGCCGCGGACCCGGCCGATTGGAAGTCCCGTGTAATGTCCACGGTGCTGGAACTCAACCAGCGTTACCCGGGCGATATCGGTGTATTGGGTGCACTGTTGCTTAACCACATCGAACTTTCTCCCGGCGAGGCCGTCTACCTAGATGCGGGCCAGCTGCACGCCTATGTCTCCGGCCTTGGCGTAGAGATTATGGCCAACTCCGATAACGTTTTGCGCGGCGGCCTTACCCCCAAGTTCGTTGACGTTCCCGAACTAGTCAAGGTTCTCACCTACGCGGCTGCCGATGAACCGCGTGTTCAACAGCAGGATAAGTCCGCTCAGAATAATGTGCACGATGCCGCCGCATGGTCTTACCCGGTCCCGATTGAAGAATTCCTGCTAGACCGTGTAGAGCTTAGCGGAGCATCTTCTGTGGATTTTGATTACGATGGCCCGACCATCGCCCTGTGCACCGCAGGCTCCGTTACCTTTACTGATGCCGCCGGCAAGACCCTCACCGTGACCCCCGGCCAAGCCGTCTGGTTGCCTGCCTCTGAGGGGCGAGTCACTGCCACTGCGGCATCCGACGCCGCCGACCTCTTCGTCGCCCGCGCTTAGCCCGCCTGCGCTTGGCTCGCCTGCGCACCAGCGCGCTTTGCCGAACCCCCTCTTCGCCGGGGTTCAGGCGAGGTGTGGAATTTCAATTCCGGCGCGCTGCCGCCGCTTTCGTCGCTGCGCGAGTGCCTCATATGGCTGTTTCTTTCACAGCTCTAATGGTCCGGCGCATACAAAAGCACGTTTCCTCGAAATTCGCGTTCAGAATCGAGGAAACGTGCTTTTTGTATTCAGCTAATTGCGCAGTGGGCTATGGATTAGTGCGAAGCGGCTGCTTTGCGCGGCGCCTGCTTGGTCGGCACGAAATCGGTCGGCTCTTGGTTCTGCTCGGCAGAAGGCTGCTCTGCGGCGGCTTGATCGTCGCGTGGTACTTCTGCCTCTGCGACCTCTTGCTGCTTGTTTTCGGTTAGTTGTCCCCGGTCCGGGTTGGGCTTGTTCTCACCAGTGGTTGTGCCCGTCCCATTTTGCTCCGAAGGCTGCGTCGGGGAAGGCTGCGGAGCGGACGGGGCAGTGGTGGTTTGCGGAGCGGTGCCGCCATTGCCGCCGTTGTTGCCCTGGTTGCCCTGTGGGGAACCGGTAGCCTGCGAGCCGTTTTGATTGCTTGGGTAATCAGGCGTCGGGCGCAGAACGCCTTGGCCGGTGTCTTGTTCACCCTGGATGCTGCCCATACCCTGCGAGGAGGCTCCTTGTGGGGAAATATTCTCCGGACGATAAACCTTGGTGGGCTGGGTAGCCGCCTGCGGGTGCATGACCGCATTGGGGGCTAGATACGGATCACTGTTATGCGGCTGGTGGTGCTTCGAATCGCCGGACGAAGCTGTAGAGCTTGTCGCATGTGCAGAGCGCTTGTTTGAAGGCGAATGGTCCGTGGGAGAAGTGGTGGTTTCCTCGGCCGCAGTGTGCGTCGGGGAGACGGAGGTGGTCCCGGACTGATCCGCGGCATTGGAATAGTTAGCGCTCGGCGAGCTCATGCGCCAGACTGTGAATCCGACGACGGCCGCGGCTATCAGTCCGGCCACAATGAACACGTAGACGCGGCGCGAATCTGGCTTCATCGTGGCTGTCCTTTCTGTGAGGTGGGCTGATTTAACCCCATAGGAGGTGGCGGTATAGCACCGCGGTAACAAGTTGGTAACGAGACTATCATGTTTAGGAAACATTGCTACGGCGTTGCGATTCTGTGATACGCCAAGAAAACGCCAGTTCGCGGATGTAGGATGCCCTGCAAACCTTTTCATTGCGTGCTTTCTTTAGCTGGGAAAGCGTGTATAAATGGCGCTGAAAGCACCGAAGGAGTCAAAAAGTGAGTACTTGGGACGAAGATATTTTCAGCACGGACCTCAACGTCGATTTCTTGGAAGAAATGGCAAACCTCGATGAAGAAGGGGTAATTCGCGCCGTTGAGGATGCCTGCGAAGTAGCACATAGCAAGCCACAGCTCAGTGAAGAAGAGGAACAGAACGCGCAAGCAGCAGCCACCATCGCTGCCATTTGGGCTGGCGCGCCCTTCAGTGCGGGCGAGGTTGTTGAAGACTACCCCTATATTAGGGAGCTGGTGGGGTCTGGCAGCGAAACCTTGACGGAAAATGCCCTCGAGGTACTAGAAAATGTCGAGGAAGAATATGACCTCGAAGCGTTTATAGAGGCCCTCTCCTAAGCCATACCTACTGCCCGCAGCAGTGGCCTCATGCCAGACAAAATAGAAGGGAAGGTACCCCACACCTATGCTTATCAGCATCGAAGGCATCGACGGTGCCGGTAAGAATACGCTGGTCTCCACAATCAGGGAGTCGTTGGATCGACCCGTGGAGGTCATCGCCTTCCCGCGCTATGCAGAATCGATTCACGCCCAGCTCGCCCAAAAGGCGCTCTACGGAAAAATGGGTGACCTGACAGATTCGGCATATGCCATGGCAACTCTTTTTGCCTTGGATCGTTACGGCGTAAAAGACCAATTGCAGCGAGCTAAGGGTACGGACGCCGTGGTGCTATTGGATCGGTATGTGGCTTCCAATGCGGCATATTCGGCGGCGCGACTCGAAGACGATGCCGTCATGGACTGGGTGCATGATCTGGAATTTGGCACTTTAGGCCTGCCGCAAGCGGATCTGCAGGTTTATCTGGATACTGCGGTAGAAGTGGCGTCGGAAAGAGCGCAGGCAAGAGCCCAAGCAGATGCCAACCGGGAGCGTGACCGCTACGAGCGCGATGGCGGATTGCAGGAACGCACCGCCGCGGCCTACCAGCGCCTAGCAGATGCGGGCTGGGGTGGACGCTGGATTGTCACCGCCGATGCGGATACTATAATTTCAGCGATAAAAGACCTTGTAGGAGAATAAAACGTGGCGCCCAAGATTTTGGTAGTCGATGACGATCCGGCTATCTCGGAGATGCTGACCATTGTGCTCGAGTCTGAGGGACTTAAGCCCATTCCGGTCATGGACGGCAATGACGCCGTGCCCGCCTTTGAGCAACACGAGCCGGACCTCATTCTGCTGGACCTTATGCTGCCGGGCATGAACGGCGTGGATATCTGCCGCGCCATTCGCCGTGAATCCTCCGTACCCATCGTTATGCTGACCGCCAAGACGGATACGGTCGATGTGGTGCTAGGCCTTGAATCCGGCGCGGATGATTACATCACCAAGCCATTTAAACCCAAGGAACTCATCGCCCGCATTCGCGCGCGCTTGCGCCGCACCGATTCCGCGGAGTCTGAAATCTTGGAGGTGGCGGACCTCATCATTGACGTGCCGGAGCATACCGTGCGCCGCACGGATGGTACCGAACTGAACTTGACTCCTTTGGAATTTGACCTGCTGCTGGAGATGGCGCGCCGCCCTGGCCAAGTGCATACGCGTGAGTCGCTGCTGGAGTCCGTATGGGGCTACCGCAATGCCTCTGATACGCGCTTGGTTAATGTCCACGTGCAGCGCCTACGCGCCAAGATCGAGCATGATCCGGAGGATCCGCAGATTGTGCTGACCGTGCGTGGCGTGGGGTATAAGACCGGTAAGCCCGGCGCCGGGGAGTAAGAACCATCGGCATCATTGAACGTTTAAGGCGTATTCGAGACGCCTTCATTACAACGTGGCGTACCTCTTTGCAGGCGCGCGTCATTGGCATGATTTTGGTCGCCTCCTCGGTGGTCATGATCATCTTGGCCTACGCGTTGGTTTCTGTGCTGACTCAGCGCTTGGTTAGCCAAAAGGAAGACGTGGCGCAGCAGGAGCTGGAGCGTGCCCGCACGGCCGTGGAACAGCAGATTGATGCCACCAGTTCCGCCAATTCGGTGCAGGTACGCATCAATTCTGCACGTGCGGCACTGGGCCAGCTCTCTGCCCAGCAGGGCGATGCCCAGGCGGTTTATGAACCGGTCATCGTGGTGGAAAACCAGGATGGCTCGGTTATTACCTCGCCAGAAGGTTTCCCCGTGCCGGATCAGTTGCGGGAGATGGTGGATCAAGGTCAGATTGCGCAGCAGTATTTCCCGGCTCCGCGGGAAAACGGTGAGTATTACAACGCCCTGCTGGTAGGAACACCTACCGATACCGATATCCCGCATACTCAGGTCTACTTGGCACTGTCCATGGAGTCGGAAGAATCCACCATGGCATTGATGCGAGGCCTGCTTTCGGCGGCCGGTGTGGTCGTCGTGGTGCTGTTGGTGGGCATTGCCTGGCTGGCCACCCAGCAGGTTATTACGCCGATTCGTTCGGCTTCGCGCATTGCACAGCGCTTGGCGGCTGGTCATTTGAAGGAACGCATGGCCGTCGATAGTGACGATGAGATGGGCCGCCTGGCCGCGTCCTTCAATAACATGGCCGATAAGCTTTCTTCCCAGATTGCGCAGCTGGAGGAATACGGCGATTTGCAGCGGCAGTTTACTTCCGACGTCTCCCATGAGCTGCGTACCCCATTGACCACCGTGCGCATGGCCGCGGACATGATTGAGGCCGAAAGCGATAGCTTGCCGCACGGCGCCCAGCGAGCTTCCCGCCTGATGTCAAGCGAGCTCGATCGTTTCGAGGAATTGCTCGCGGACCTGCTAGAGATTTCTCGCCACGATGCCGGCGTGGCGGACCTGTCTACCGCCGCCATTGATCTGCGCTCCTGCGTGGAGTCCGCCTATGAGCAAGTCGAACATTTGGCTCGCGAGCTCAACGTAGAGGTCCAGCTCAACCTGCCGGATGAGCGCATCGCCGTCGAAGCCGATTCACGCCGCCTTGAGCGCATCTTGCGCAATCTTTTGGCCAATGCCATCGACCATTCGGAAGGCAATCCGGTAGCGGTGGATGTCGCCACCACGGAAACCGCGGTGGGCGTTACCGTTACAGACCATGGCGTGGGCTTGAAACCGGGCCAGGAAGAGCTGGTATTTAACCGCTTTTGGCGCGCGGATTCCTCCCGCAAGCGCCACTCCGGTGGCACCGGCCTGGGGCTGGCTATCGCCCGCGAGGACGCCGTCCTGCACGGCGGCACGCTGGATGCCACCGGCTACGAGGGCTTTGGCTCGCGCTTCCGCCTCATTATCCCGCGCACCCCGAATGCCGAGGTGGGAGAAGAACCCATCTCTGTGGAGATCCCTGGCGCACCCGTAAACAACCCTGCGGAAGGCGGCTCGTTGCCGGAATCGACCCCAGATGCCGGAGTTGAACTTCCAGAAGCGCAGGACTCTAGCACCGGTAATCCGGGTGTCGAACCCGCCTCTGCTACGCCTGCCATTGCATCCGGGATGAGCTCACCGCGCGCCGAAAAGAGCGATAAGACTACCACTGGCCAGGCGGAGGGGGATGGCATCCTATGGCCCTCGGAACGAGAGCTCAACCGTGGTGCGGCCGCCCCAGATAGGCGCGCCTATAAGGCCCCGGACTTTGAGGGGAGGAGGAAGTGAGCGTGTTCAGCAGCAACTATTGCAAAACCGCGGTCTTTAGTACCGCAGCGGTCGTGCTTTTTGTCAGCGGTTGTTCCACTCTGCCGAGTGACACCGGGCCGCAGGTGGTAGGGACCTACCAGCGACAGGAAGACAGTCCTGGGGAAGTTATTGCACCGCAACCGGGCGATGACCCGGATCTGACGTTGCGAGATTTCTATCAGGCTTCGGCCGTGCCCGGAAATGATCACGAAGTCGCCCGTGGTTTTCTTACGGATACTGCCCGTGGTGCATGGGACGCCAGCGGCGATGTGATGGTGGTCGATAGCCTGGATATCGTTACCGCGCCCGCCAATAAACAAAGCTCGAAAGATAATGAACGCGCCTTTACAGTACGTGGCACTATTATCGGCCGCCTGAAATCCGGTGGCGCGTATGTCCCGGAAAATGAGGGCTATGAGGCAGTCATCTACATGAAGATGCAAGACGATAGGTGGCGCGTCGATGGCCTGCCGGCCGGAGTGGTGATGGAGCGCAATGAAATGCGCAACCACTACGCCCCGCAATCGCTGTACTTCTATAAGCAGAGTAACGATGTGCTGGTTCCGGATCGTCGCTGGTTGTATAAGGGGGGCGAAGAATCGGAGTCGACGCTTATCACGTTGTTGATGGAGGGGCCTTCGGCCAGCATTGCCCCTGCCACCCGCCGTGCGGCGGGGGAGAATGTTACCTATGCCGGCTATGACCGCGAGCAAGGCTACCAATTCGAAGGCCTAGTGGACTTGGACGCCCACGACCGCACTCTCTTTGCCGCCCAACTGGTGTGGACGCTTAGCAAAGCCGGCCATACCGGTCCCTTTAAGGTCAAGGCCGATGGCGGTGACCTGGTGGAAGGTATGGATAGCTTGAGCGTGGATGACTTTGCGGACTATAACCCGGAAGAAAGCAGCACCGCGTTGTCTAAGCTCTACGCCCTTAATGAGGGCAACCTGCTGGAGGTAGACGATGGCGTGGCCGAGCCCGTTCAATCCACCTTGGGCAGTAGCGGAGACGTGCAGTCCGTGGATGTGGCCGATAGCGGCCTCGTTGCGGCCGTGCGCCGCAAATCCAATAATGATTTCTCCCTGCAGATAGGCGAGCTCGATGGCCAGCTGCAGGATGCGGTGGATGGTCCCACGCTGGCACGGCCGACCTTTGAATACAACGGGCAAGCCGCGTGGACTGTGGTTGACGGAGATCGCATCGTGCGCGTGGTGCGCTCCAAGACCACGGGCCGCATCTCCAAATCCGAGGTGGATGCCCGCAGCATTGACGATATTGAGGGCGAAATCTCCGTCATCCGCTTGTCCCATAGCGGTGCCCGCGTGGCCATGGTTATCGATGGGCACGTGTATATCGCGGCGGTTGCCCAATCCAGCAGTGGGGATAAGCGCATCGTCAACGCCCGCGAGGTCGGCCCAGAAGTTTCCGGTTCGGCGCTATCGTTGGACTGGAATATGGATGGCTCGCTCATCGTTGGTACCTCCTCGAGCCAGTCACCCGTCTGGCGCATCGAGCAGGATGGTTCCTCGGCTTCGACCATGCCTACCGGTAATATCACCGCCCCCGTGGTGGCTGTAGCTTCCTCGCCCACCAAGCTTTTCATCACTGATTCTCACGCCATGCTTGAGCTACCTTCCACCGTGATGGATGAGACCAACTGGCGTGAGGTCTCTGGGCTGCAGGGCCGGCGTTCTTCCCCTATCGTTTCTAACTAGCCGTCGGAAGGCTTGTGCGGCTAGGGGGGGAGGCAACACGATGAGCTTGGGGGAGCTTATTTTTCCGCGCGCGTGTGCTGGATGCGGCGCGCCGGGCGAGGTGTTGTGTGAACACTGCCGCGAGCACTTGCGGCACCCGCCCTACTTGGTAGCACGGCCCCGGCTGCTGGGGGCGCCCGTGTATGCCCTTGGCTCTTATTCCGATATTCGCCGCCGCATCATCATTGGCATGAAAGAGCGCGGCAACCAGCCGGTTCGCGAGTATGTCGGGGCCGTCTTTGCAGCTGGGCTGGCCTATCTGAGTGCCCGTGGTGATATCCCGCGCGAGTTCACCCTTGTTCCTGCGCCTACCCGTCCGCGCTCGGCGCGGGCGCGCGGGGGAGACCCTGTGGCCGCTGTGTGCCATACAGCGGCGCAGCTGCAGCGCGTGGGCGTGTGCGCGGCTCTTTCGATGGGGCAGTCCACCGCGGATCAGTCCGAGCTTAACGCGCAGGATAGGTGGGCTAACCTGCAGGGGCGAGTCCGCGTTCATGCTCCCATTGCTCGCGCCCCTGCGCTGCTTGCCGACGACGTCGTTACCACCGGCGCCACCCTAGCCGCGAGCATTGCTGCCCTGCAGGCCGCGGGCGTAGAAGTATGTGGAGCATTGGTCTTTGCGGATGCCTAGATAAAGGCGGGATCTACCCTCGAGGTAGGGGAGCGGGAAAAAATTTCGCCCTGTCAGGTCATAACCAGTGATACCATGAGGAGTGTCACAGAGAGATAGCTACTGTGATTGAATCCAGTCCCCACTACTCAAGGGAGGCATTTCAATGTCCCAGCCAAACAAAGCTCAGGTAACGATTACGGGCCGTAATGTCGAGGTCCCTGATCACTTTCAAGAGCGAGTCAATGACAAGCTGGCCAAGATTGAACGCCTTGACCCCACCCTGACCTTCTTCCACGTGGAGCTGCAGCACGAGCCGAACCCGCGCCGCGATTCTGAAGCGGATCGCATCCAGATCACCGCTACGGGTAAGGGACACATCGCCCGTGCCGAAGCAAAGGAAGATTCTTTCTACGCTGCGCTCGAGACCGCCTTGGGCAAGATGGAGCGCTCCCTGCGCAAGGTGAAGGTGCGCCGCGAAAACGTCAAGAGCGGTCACCGCGCGCAAAAGGGCACCGGAGAGATTGCCGCTGAGATGGTGGCACAGGCTGAGGCACAGCGCGCCAAGGAAGAGCGCTACGTTGACCCTTATGCTGAGACCGTCGAGGATGTTCGTCCCGGCCAGATTGTGCGCACCAAGGAGCACCCGGCTACCCCGATGAGCGTGGATGATGCCTTGAGCGAGATGGAGCTGGTTGGCCACGACTTCTTCCTCTTCGTTAACGAGGAGAATAATAAGCCCTCCGTGGTTTATCGCCGCCACGCCTTCGACTATGGCCTTATCTCCCTGGCTGAAGACGCGGAGGCCTAAAGCGCTCGCACTTTCCTGAGGTAATGACCCCGCTGCATAACTGCAGCGGGGTCGAATTCGTATCAAGGGAAATGGTGTCTTGGTGGGGGAGGTTCGACGTCGGCAAGCGGCTTTAAAGGCTTAGATATGCCAGATGAAGGTTGCGCGCATGCCCTATGCGCTAGGCGGAAGGTGCTTTGTGAATGCGAGTGAGTACAATAGCGACGAGTTAACTTTATTGTCGCGACTAGAAGGACTAACTAACCGTGTTTGGACTTTCCAAGCTGCTGCGCGCGGGCGAGGGCCGTACGGTCAAGCGCCTGGGCAAAATGGCAGACGACGTAATTGCCCTTGAGGATAAGTACGCGGAGCTTTCGGACGAAGAACTTAAGGCAAAGACCGATGAGTTCAAGACTCGTCTTAAAGACGGCGAAGAGATGAATGACATCTTGCTCGAGGCATTTGCCACCGTCCGCGAGGCTGCCTGGCGCGTCCTCGATCAAAAGCACTACCGCGTGCAGATCATGGGTGGCGCGGCCCTGCACTTCGGCAACGTTGCCGAGATGCGCACCGGTGAGGGCAAGACCCTGACCTCACTCCTGCCTGCCTACCTTAATGCGCTTGAGGGCAAGGGCGTCCACATCGTGACCGTCAATGATTACTTGGCAAAGCGCGACGCGGAGATGATGGGCCGTGTCCACCGCTGGCTCGGCCTGTCCGTAGGCGTCATCCTGTCTGAGATGCGCCCACCAGAGCGCAAGGCTGCCTACGATTGCGACATTACTTACGGCACCAATAACGAGCTAGGTTTTGACTACCTGCGCGATAACATGGTGCGCTCCCTCAATGAAGTGGTGCAGCGCGGTCACAACTTCTGCATCGTGGATGAGGTTGACTCGATTCTTATCGATGAAGCCCGAACCCCGCTTATCATCTCCGGCCCAGTAGACGGTTCCTCCCAGTTCTACAGTGTCTTCGCCCAGCTGGCACCGCGCATGCGCGAAGGCATCCACTACGAGGTAGACCACAAAAAGCGCACCATCGGTGTGCTGGAAGAGGGCGTGGAATACGTAGAGGATCAGCTCGGCATTGATAACCTCTACGCCCCGGAGCACTCCCAGCTGGTGTCCTACCTGAACAACGCCTTGAAGGCCAAGGAGCTTTTCACCCGCGATAAGGACTATATCGTCCGCAATGGTGAAGTCATGATCGTCGACAGCTTCACCGGCCGCGTGCTGGCCGGCCGCCGCTACAACGAAGGCATGCACCAGGCCATCGAGGCCAAGGAGCAGGTAGAGATCAAGAACGAGAACCAGACGCTGGCTACCGTTACCCTGCAAAACTACTTCCGCCTCTATGAGAAGATCTCCGGCATGACCGGTACGGCAGAGACCGAAGCCGCCGAGCTGCATTCCATCTATGGCCTGGACGTAGTGCCGATTCCTACCAATAAGCCAAATCAGCGTGCGGACCACTCTGACCGCATTTACAAGACGCAGGAAGCCAAGTTCGCCGCCGTGGTGGACGATATTGCTGAACACGTCGAGGCCGGTCAGCCAGTACTGGTAGGTACCACCTCTGTGGAGCGCTCCGAGTACCTGTCCCAGCTGCTATCCAAGCGGGGAATCAAGCACAACGTGCTCAACGCTAAGCACCACGAGGAAGAGGGCCAGATCATCGCCCGTGCCGGCCGTCCTGGCACCGTAACCGTGGCTACCAACATGGCCGGCCGTGGTACGGATATCGTGCTTGGTGGTAACCCCGAGGTCATCCTCGATGAGAAGCTGCGTGAGCGCGGCCTAGATCCATTCGGGGATGAGGAAAAGTACCAGGAGGCCTGGGAGGCAGAGATCGATGCCGAAAAGGAACACTCCAAGAAGTTGGGTGACCAGGTCCGCGAGGCCGGTGGACTCTACGTGCTGGGTACTGAGCGCCACGAGTCGCGCCGCATTGATAACCAGCTGCGTGGTCGTACTGGCCGCCAGGGTGACCCGGGTGAGACCCGCTTCTACCTGTCCATGCGCGATGAGTTGATGGTGCGCTTCGTGGGACAGTCCATGGAGAACATGATGAATCGCCTCAATGTACCGGACGATGTTCCAATCGAAGCCAAGATGGTCTCCAACTCCATTAAGGGCGCCCAGGCGCAGGTGGAGAACCAGAACTTTGAGATGCGTAAGAACGTTCTCAAGTACGACGAGGTGCTTAACGAGCAGCGCAAGGTGGTCTACGCTACCCGCCACGATATCCTCGATGCCGGCGATATTCAGGACAATATCCGCGGCATGATTGATGACACCGTTTCCGCTTATGTCGCCGGCGCTACAGCCACCGGCTACGTGGAGGATTGGGACCTAGATGCGCTGTGGAACGCATTGGATTCCCTGTACGGTCCCACCATTTCCCACGAGGAACTGGTCGAAGGCTCCGAGTATGGTTCCCCAGGCGAGCTTTCCGCTGAGCAGCTTCGCGACGCTTTGGTAGAAGACGCCAATAACGAATATGACAAGCTCGAGGAATCTGTAACCGCAATTGGCGGCGAGCAGCAGATGCGCAATACCGAGCGCATGGTCATCCTGCCGATTATTGACCAAAAGTGGCGTGAGCACCTCTATGAGATGGACTACCTCAAGGAGGGCATTGGCCTGCGCGCGATGGCGCAGCGCGATCCGCTGGTGGAGTACCAGAAGGAGGGCGGCGAGATGTTCAATGCGATGAACGAAGGCGTCAAGGAAGAGACCGTCCGCCAGCTCTTTATGCTGCGCAAGCAGTTCAAGCAGCAGGAAGAGGAACAGGCCGGTGAGTCTTCGACCGCTGCGAACAACAACGGTGGGGATACCGTAGAGGCCTAAAACCCGGTGTTCTTTCTCAAACTCCGCCCCGCACCCACTCTTAAAAGTGGGAGCGGGGCGGGTTTCTTTTTAGGGAAAAATGAGTAGAATATAAGAATCTTGTCCAATCTGCTTTTTTCCTGTGAGGAACTCCACTGACGATGCGTCGCCGTTCTTTGCGTCTAGGAATTACGACGCTTCTGTCTGCTACCTTGCTTGGTGGCGCCACCCCAGCCGTGGCGTATGAGATGCAGCGCGACTCTGCGTCTTCTCTGCGCATCATCTTGGACTCGGGCGAAAAACTAGAACAGGACAACGCGGCAGCGGCCATTTTGGCTATCGCTACCCAGCGTAAGGAAGCGTTGGTGGCAGATGGAATTTTGTCGCAGGAGAAAGCGGATGCTGCCTTTGACCATTATTTTGGCGCATCCCGGCTCAATACTGCGCGCGCCGATGGCAATATCTATGCCACACCGCTCGATTTCCCGTGGGAGCCCGAAGCGCGTCCACAATCGCGGGAAGGCAAGCAGTTCACCGAAGCTGCCGTGCTGGATTACCTTGACGTGCTGGGTGCCAACTATGCCCAGGCGGTGATTCGCGCCGAGCTGGGTGAATTCACTAAGGATCTGCCGCAGTCCACTGCAGGCAATGCAGAGTCTTCTCCGCGGCCACAGAGGCCCGCCACCGGGGATACAGGCTCCGCCTTCCCGGATGAGTTCCCGGATTACGCGTCAGCGCTGCGCGATATCGTCACTATCACCAAGCAGGTCAATGCTCCCTTGGAAAAGGCCGCAGCAACCCACCGTGGTGTGAATACCGTACTCGCGGATGGCACTGCTGATGACAATTCCGGGCTATCCGTCCTGGAAGGTGGTCTGCTGACTACCGGTATTGCGGCGCTAGCAAGCGCTGCCGGAATTGGATGGTCCGCACTGAACTGGTCCGATATTCTTTCTCAACTCGGCCAGTTCATTTCCTAGGCGGTGAGGTCCGTTCGCATAGCTTAGAGCAAGCGGAACGAGGTTAATCCCGTGTGACTGGCTGATCCTGTAAAAGCATGCTGCTGTTGACCTATATAAACAGAGCCGAAATACTCTCCGTTTGAGCGCGCGTGCAGGCTTGTCAATTGCAATCTGTCCGTGGTGTAGGGGCTGGAGCGTTGGCGCACCCACGAGCCAATATGCAGCCGGATTGCGTCCGAATAGCGCGCGGAATTGAGGTGAGCTAGCGGCCGATAGCCGGCAGCAACCTCGAGTGCGAAGATTACCCAGCCTTGGATGCGGTGTTGGGCGGCGACCTCCGCGGACGTCGGCAAGCGGCCGTAGCGCACGCGATGAGGCGCGAGGAAGAGTTTGAGGTGTGAGTAGCCAGGGATGGGCTCGTACATGATGGGGAAGTAGTGCTCCTGAATAAGGGCAGGAGGCGGACGCGTGATAATTGTCTCATGCCCGGCTCGCGGCCGCCATTTCTGAGGGTTTCCTGAAAGGGGTGGCCGCGAATGCGCGCGCGGTTCGCTATACTCTCGGGGAGTTAAAGAGAAAATCGTAACCAAAGGATTTAAGTACATGCGTGGTCTGATCGTTGACTATGTCGGCGTCCTCGACGGCACCGAAGAAGATAACCGTCGCTGGAAGGCGCTGCTGGCCGCCGCCAAGGCAAATGGCGCGGCAACCGCCATCCTCTCCAATGACCCGGGCGGTCCAGGCGCGGAGCACATTCGCGAGTGGGAGTACCGCGGAAACGTAGATGCAGTTATTCTCTCTGGTGAGGTTGGGGCGGAAAAGCCAGAGGTCGCTGCATTTCAGGCGGCCGCAGATGCCCTAGAGCTTCCGCTCAATGATTGCGTCATGGTTGATGATTCTATTCTCAACGTCCGCGCCGCCGTGGAAACCGGCATGGTGGGCTTTTTGTACACCAGCTTTGATCGCGTTTCCGTAGAAATCCAGGCTGTCTTCGATATTGAAGGTGAGTTTTAGTGGCTAAAGCCCGCGTCTACATTCCCGCAACCTACGCCATGCTGGCGGAATTGGAAGAAACCGGTTCCCTTTCTGCGCGCTCCGGCTGGGGTTTCATGGTGACACCAGCGCTGCAGGATTTCTATACCGAGGGCGATGAAGAAGAGATTGCCTACTCGGCATTCCTCGAGGCATCTATGGCCTCTATGCGCCTTCTGGCCATCGGCGATGAAGAAAAATTCCCGCATCGCCGCGTGGTCATCTCCGTGGACTTGGATGATTCTGTCATCACCCCGCGACCGGATATGGGCGAGCCGGTGGTAGAACTCCAGCCGGCGCAATTCAGCAAAGACGATCTAGCGGCCATCCACGTGGATATTGCGGAATCCGAAGAAACCACCGCGAAGGCCATCGAGGCTATTGACACCGCAGACCTTGGCGATGAGGACGCGGAGCTGGCCGTGGGAGATGCACTGGATAAGTTTATGGCCTTTTATCACCCCAGCGAGCTGCCTTTCCTCGTAGAATTGCTCTAAAACTGAAGGAGAAAACATGACTCAGCGTTTCAAGAACCTGGCTGCAGCCACCGTTACCGCAGGCGTAGCCCTCATTTCCGCGCCAGCCGCGCTGGCGGCCGATACCACCCCGGCCGCTGCCGATGTCGTGCCCACTACCCCGTGGCTAGCATTGCTAGAGACCTCGTCCCAGGGCACCTGGGGCCAGATCCTGGATGTGGTCTTTGGCATCGTAGATGTCCTGCTAGGCGTTATGGCCGATACCGGTTTCCACCTTTAATTTTCCCAGTCCACGTTGGTGCGCAGGGCCTCGAGCAGGCCGCGCACCGCGTCGCGCCGCCGCGCACTGGCGGTATCCGGAGGGATAAGCGCAGGGTCATCCAGCCCGCATTCTGGGTCCGCAGGCGGGCCCATATGCGTACAACCACGGGGGCAATCCTCGACGGCGGCCGCAAGATCTTCAAAGACACCGAGCACGTCATCTGCATCCACGTGTGCGAGGCCGAAGGAACGAATGCCGGGGGTATCGATAATCCAGCCGCCAGAGTATGCATCATCGGCGGGGAGGGGAAGCGCTACCGATTGGGTAGAGGTATGCCTGCCTTTGCCTACTCCCGATACTTCCCCCGTCTCCCTATCCGCATCCGGAACCAAGCGGTTGACCAGGGTGGATTTGCCCACGCCGGAGTGGCCGATGAGCGCGGTGACGTGGCCATCGATGTGCTGGCGCACGGACTCGAGGCCGTCTTCGACGCCGGCTTTCACCACCGTGACATCAAGATCAGCAAACTCGGCCGCGAACGGCTCAGGATCCGTGAGATCTGTTTTAGTCAGGCACAAGATCGGGTGGATATTGCCCACGAAGGCGGCGATGAGGGCCCGCTCGACAAACCCGGAACGCGGTGGTGGATCGGCCACGGCGGTGACGATGAGCATCTGGTCCGCATTCGCCACCACGATGCGCTCGTAGGGGTCGGTGTCATCGGCGGTGCGCCGAAGAACGGAGGTGCGCTCTTCCAGCTTCACTATGCGCGCTAAGGTGTCTTTCTTGCCGGAAGTATCGCCCACGACACCAACGCGGTCGCCCACCTCGATGGCGGTGCGGCCGAGCTCGCGGGCACGCATGGCGGTGACCCGCGGGCCGTCATCTAGCGCGACGCCCCAGCGCCCACGGTCTTTGGTGATGACCATGCCGAACTTGGCATTTTTATGTTTGGGACGATCCTTGGTGCGCGGCCGCGAACCCTTGCCAGGGCGCACGCGCACGTCGGATTCATCAAAGGAACCGAAACGCCTAGCCATTGCTCTCCTGTTGTTCGGGGTCCAGCATCGTCTCCCACATGCGGTCGAAGCCAGGAAGGGTCTTCGAGGTGGTAGAAATATCCTCGATCTCTATGCCCGGCACCTTCAGACCGAGGATGGCACCCGCGGTGGCCATGCGGTGGTCCGCGTAGCACGGCCATTCTCCACCGTGGAGAGGGACGGGGTCGATGTGCAGGCCGTCGGCAAGTTCGGTGACCTTACCACCGAGGGCGTTGATATTATCCGCCAGCGCCTTCAAGCGGTCGGTCTCGTGGCCGCGCAGGTGAGCTATGCCGGTAAGGGTAGACGGGGTGTCTGCCAGGGCGCACAACGCAGCGACGGTAGGGGTGAGCTCGCCAATATCACCCATATTGCGCTCAATACCCTGCAGCGCTCCGTCTTTGGAGCCCTTTGCGGTGACAAAGCCCGGCTCTTGGGTGACCATAACGCCCATATCCACCAAGATATGGCGAATAGCGTCACCCGGCTGCGTGGTATTGGCGGGCCAGCGCTTTATGGTCACGCGGCCGCCGGTGACAGCAGCGGCGGCAAGGAAAGGCGTGGCATTGGACAAATCCGGCTCGATGGCCCACTCCCGGCCGGCGATCGGGCCAGGGTGCACGGTCCACGTATTCTCGCCGGAATCTACGCGCACGCCCGCTTGCCGTAGCATGCCCACGGTCATTTCCACGTGCGGCAAAGAGGGCAAGGGGCCGCCCTCATGGGTTAGGGTGATGCCCTTTTTAAAGCGTGCACCGGCTAGCAGTAGTCCGGAGACGAACTGCGATGACCCAGAGGCATCGATGGTGACCTTGCCGCCTTCTGGCACCCCGTGCGAGTGCACGGTGAAGGGCAGGCTATCGCCGTCCACCTCTACGCCAAGCTGGCGCAGCGCATCGAGGGTGGTGGACATGGGACGGGCGTAGGCCTGCTCGTCGCCGTCGACAAGCACGGCGCCATCAGCCAAGGCCGCAACCGGCGGGATAAAGCGCATGACCGTGCCGGCCAAGCCGCAATCTACCGTTGCGCCCTTGAGCGGGCCTGGGGTGACGTGGATGTCCTCGCCGTCGTGCTCGAAGCGCACGCCCATAGACTCCAACGCCTTTTCCATCAGCTGCGAATCCCGCGAGACCAGCGGAGCGCGCAGGGTAGAGGGGCCATCGGCCAACGCGGCCAAGATGAAGGCGCGGTTGGTAATAGACTTTGAGCCCGGCACGTGCTGGGCCCACGTAATGGGGCCTGCCGCTTGCGGGGCGGACCATGGTTGAGACATATCGTCCATAATAGAGGGCATGTGCGGAAGATTCGTTCTTTTTACCGAGTCCCTCCTTGATGCGGTGGGAGAGCTGCCCGGAGTCACCGAGGTACATGCCCCGCAAGGAACCCCAGGGCCCCGCTACAATGTTGCGCCTACCCAGCCGGTGGCTATCGTGCGCGTGCGCGAAAGCCTTGCTCAAGTCGATCCTGCGCGGTGGGCGCTATTGCCGCACTGGAAGAAAGATCTTGAGGGCCCGCCGCTGTTTAATGCGCGGGCGGAGACCGTGGCCTCCAAGCCTTCTTTCCGGCACGCTTTTAAGGGGCAGCGCTGCCTCATCCCGATGAATGGTTACTACGAGTGGCGCCAGGAAGAGGGCGGCAAACAGCCCTACTTCGTGCGCGCGGAGGAAGGCTTGTTGTGGGCCGCAGGCCTCTGGGACACCGGCTTAGACCGCCTGTCCGCCACGATCATTACCACTGCAGCCACGGAAGAAATGGAGTGGCTGCACCATCGCCTGCCGCGCTTTTTGGCGGCCGAGGAAATGCGTACGTGGCTAGAGGGCAGCCCCGAGGAGGCCGCCGAGCTGCTCTTGCCGACGCCCCTGCGGGGCTTTCACACCCACCCCGCCGACAAAGCCGTGGGCACTGTATCCAACGACTATCCAGAGCTACTCGGCGAGTAGATCGGCAAAGCTGGCGTCACACAGCTGCGCGAGGTCCTCCGCATTGAGCTCGATATCTAGCCCGCGGCGCCCGCCAGAGATGAAGACGGTATCGAAAAGCACAGCGGTTTCTTCGATGATGGTGGGCAGTGGATTCTTCTGACCCAGGGGAGAGATGCCGCCGGGAATATAACCGGAAGACTTGGTCGCATCGTGCGGCTCCGCCATGGCGGCCTTGGAAACCTGGTGTACGGCTGCGGCTTTTTTCAAGCTCAGGTGGTGGGTAGTAGGGATAACGCACACCGCTAATTTTCGCTTGGGTCCCTTGCCCGCCGTTAAATCGATGACCAGGGTTTTGAGTACGCGCTCCGGCTCTACGTCTAGAGCCGCGGCGGCGTGATCACCGAAGTGATCGGTGCCCGCCTCAAAGGTGTATACGTGGTGCTCGATACCGGCGTCTTCTACAACTTTGAGCGCTGGGGTGGCTGCATGCGGGGACTTTTTAGACATGACTGGGATTCTAACGCTAGGCGTTAGTATGGAAATTGTGGCTAAAGAAACAATCAGCGAAAAGGAGCTGCAGCGCCGCTTTGAAGCGGAAGCGCTGCCCCTGCTAGATCAGCTCTACGGTGGCGCCTTGCGCATGACGCGCAATCCCCAAGACGCTGAAGACCTAGTGCAGGAGACCTACCTCAAGGCCTATAAGTCCTTCCATTCCTTTACTCCGGGTACGAATCTCAAGGCTTGGCTTTATCGCATCATGACCAATAACTACATCAACTCCTACCGCAAGGCGAAGCGCCGGCCAACGGAGTCCTCGGCTGATGACCTGAGTGATTTTCAGCTCTATACCACCGCCGGACATGATTCCACCGGCCTGGAATCCGCCGAGGTAGCCGCGCTCAAGGACATGCCAGATTCCACCATTTCAGAGGCCATGAATGACCTTCCCGATGATTACCGCATGGTGGTTTACTACGCGGATGTGGAGGGCCTGGCATATAAAGAAATTGCGGAAATCATGGACACTCCTTTGGGCACAGTGATGTCTCGGTTGCACCGGGGAAGAAAACTACTCCGAAAAGCGTTGAAAGACGTGGCACGAGAACAAGGTATTGGATTAGAACACCCAGACATGGAGGAGAAGTAATGGAACGCGCAACGGAACACAACTGTGGTGCGTGTAGCTCCCCAGAGGTACAGGCCCTCCTGTGCGAGCTTCTCGATGAATCCACCACCTATGCCCGCGCGCTCGCCATCCGCGAGCACATCGCCCAGTGTGATTTTTGTCAAAAGCGCCTCGAGAGCGAGGAGATTATTCGTTCGCTGGTGCGCAACTGTTGTAACGGGCAGGCCAAGGCGCCGCAGGCGTTACGCCGCCGCATCTCGGTTGAAATCACTCGCATCGAGACCACCTGGTAGTGCGGACATACGGCACGGGCTGCTAAGCGGCCTGCGCCGATTCGGCAAAGCAAAAGCCCGGCTCCTACGGTCTGTGATGACCGAGGGCCGGGCTTATGTGCTGTGCGTTATGCGCCAGGACGCTTGCCGTGATTAGCGGACTTCTTGCGGCGATCCTTGCGCTTGCGACCACGCTTGCTCATTGCGCACTCCTTCGTTGAGGGTATCTGAACTTTATTCAACTTTAGCGGCTAAGGGCGCCGAAACGAAAATTGGGGGCCAATGATTAAGCGGAAACGCGGGCGCGTCCACGGCCGCGGTTGCGGCGGCGCTTGAGGGCGCGGCGCTCCTCTTCAGACAAACCGCCCCAGACGCCGGCGTCCAAGCCGGACTCCAGTGCCCACTTCAGGCAGGAAGAGGCAACGGGGCAACGGTTGCAGACCAACTTGGCCTTAGCGATTTGGGTAAGTGCAGGACCAGAATTGCCTACTGGGAAGAACAGCTCGGGGTCTTCGTCGCGGCAAATAGCTTCGTGGCGCCAATCCATGATTGATATCTCCTAACAAAAATTCGACAGCAGAAAGCACAAGCACTTTTCATAAAATGAAAAGCAACCAATGCCATGGGTGGGTGGTTGTGTGAACTGGTCTGCGCGCAGTGGGGCCCGGTCTCGAGGTCGGGCCAGCGTCGCCGCCGCCAATGGTCCACATTGTGGTTACTTGAAGTTTCCTTCAAGTTAAGAAGAGGTTTACGTCCTCTTTCTTTTTGCTACCCCAGAATCATGACATGTTTACTCAGGCTCCGCTAGGGGTAGAGGCGAAAATGTGTTAAACATCACTGAATGGAAAGTGGTGTGGGGGTCATTTAGATAGACGCTGGAGTTGAAAGAAGCCTGTGAGAAACGCGCTGAACTGGCGCATTGACTGAAACTACTTGAGTGTGGTGACTAGAGAAGCGTCAAATCTGTCCGGTTAGCCCTTGCCCCCGCGAAACCTGAGTGGCGCACAAGAAAATGGCGTTGCCCGTGAGTAGACTGTGGGCTTGTGTCCAAACAAAACAAGAAGGTAAACACAAAGCAAAATGCTGCCTCCACGCGGTCGATTAGTGGGGAAGAAAAGACCCAGCACGGGGCGCCGCAACCAGTCCTCGTGGCCGCAGCACTCGCCGTGATTCAGTCCATCGCCGTAATCTGTTTTGGCATCTTCCTGATCGTGCGCGAACTGACCGGTGCGGAAAACGGCTCCATGGTGTCGGATTCGGGCTCTGGAAGCTTTGTGGGGCTAGGCACCGCACTCTTTATCTTTATTGTGTTTGGTTTTGTCATCATTGGCGCTTGGGCCATGGTCAAGGGAAAGCGCTGGGGTAGGGGAGCCATTATTTTGGTGGAGCTAATCTTGGCGGCTAGCTCCTTCCAAATGTTTAGCGGTGGATCGCCGCTACTGGGCGCGGTGACATTGCTGAGCGCCGCAGTGGTCATCTTCTTGCTGATGTTCGTACGCGCCTCCACTGAGTGGGCGGCAGCAAACTTCTAAAGTCGTCTTCACGTGTAAAAGGCCGCGCCCGGTAAAACCCGGAATGCGCGGCCTTTTTATGCGATGGTGGGGTACTAATCGGCGCTAAGGCCCACTACCTTATCGCCGCGGGCTTCCACAATGGTGTCACCCGCTAAGGTGAGATAAACGGCACCGCGGTAGGCGCCGCGGTCAACCGGGACGGTCCGCAGAGTCTTGCCAGTGGACCAGTCCATGACTGCAATTCCTTCTTTGGTAGGCACCAGCATCTGCTCGTTGACAGCGATGGGGGTGCCGATGGCCTCTTCCACGATGCGATCAACCGAGAGGTCGCTCGGCTTAAAGAGGTAAAGCCGGGAGCCATCAAACCAGGTCATATGGTGCGGCAAGTCCGCAGTTGTCGGCGCGAAGGGGGAGTCGCCGGTGTCTATAGCCGGAGAAGGCTCTGCTGGGGAAGAGTCGAGCTTTTTACCTTCATTGTTATATGACTCGATGGAGGGGTGTGGTCCTGGCCGGTATACGGCGGCGGCCTTTTGGCCCACGGCGACAAGGCGGGCGCCATCGGTGGCAATGTCCACATCGGCGGCGATGTCCGGTTGACGGGAATCATCGGGGGTGGTGTCTTGGAAGCGCAACCAGGTGGTATTCGGCTTATCGGGGCAGGACTCGGTCAGGGCTAAGTTCTCGGTACGGGTAAGGGCCGAGGTGAGCGTGCAATCCTCATGCGGTTGCTTGTCCGGTTCTTGTTTTGCCTCCACGTCACCGTATTCCACGGTACGTACCATATCGGAGCGCCACAGATCGATGCGGTCGGTGGAGACCGTTCCTATCCGGTCATTGGAGGATATGGGTACCACCTCGTCCGAATTTATGGCACTACGGGTGCTGTCATACTCACCAGTCGCGGCATCAATCGCCACGGTATCTCCGCAGCCCACACCGGTCTTATAAGTAGCTACTATCTTGCCCCATGCAGCAGACAGTGAGCATAGTTCGGCATCAGTGCGCTCATAGGTCCACGCTTCGGAACCGTCCGGATTGGTAGCCGTGAGCGTGTGATCCGCATGTGTGATGGTCAGGCCGTGCGCCGAAACCGCTCGGTATTGGCCAGGCACCGGTTCATTGGGGAGGCTGAAGGACTCGTGGAGGTTAGTCGGGACTGTGGAAAGTGCGGGTGCATCCTTTTCCCCAGGAACGGCCGCCTGGCTCAAATGTGCCTGATTGATATTGGCAGTGACGGCTGCACCGCCTACCGCGATGGCGCAGACCACGGCAATGATGCCGGTGGCCTTCCAATCAGAGAGCGTGGAACGCAAGATGGGAGCCTTAGTCATCGGCGGCCTCCTCGTCGGCGCCGGGAGCTGCCGCGGCGCGCAGTGGTACGGGTGGGGGATTTCTCGCGGACTGAAACCTGGCCTACAACCTTGGTCTCGGGGCCTACGGTCTCCTCTGCATCCGCGGGGATGTCTAGCGCTTGGGCCAGCTCTGGGGAAGTAGAAAACCATTGTGGCGGCTCCGGCTCTCCCAAATCCAGCTCATCGTTAATGACTTGCCATTTGCCCAGCTCATCGTAGCCCACCAAGGTGATGGCGGTACCGGTATGCCCGGCGCGACCCGTGCGACCAATACGGTGGACAAAGGTCATTGGATCATCTGGTACCTGGTAGTTGATGACGTGAGTGACATCATCGACGTCGATACCGCGGGCAGCAATATCGGTGGCGACCAGGATGTCTACCTGGCCGGAGCGGAAGGCCTGCAGGGATTTCTCGCGGGACTTTTGCCCAAGGTCGCCGTGGACGGCTCCCACGCGGAAGCCGCGCCGGGCGAGATCATCGGCCAAATGGGCGGCCGCTCGCTTGGTGCGGGCGAAGATGATGGTGCGCCCGCGGTCGGCAGCCTGCAGGGCGTGCGCGACGATGGCAACCTTATCCATGCGGTGAGCTTGGAAGGTGACCTTGCGGGTGGAGGAATGAGTGAAATCCTGCTCGCCCGATTCGGCGCGGATATGGATGGGCTTATCCATAAAACGGCGGGCCAGCGTTAAAATCGCGCCCGGCATCGTAGCGGAAAAGAGCATGGTCTGGTGCGCATTGCCATCCAGAGCCTGCAGGATGGCCTCCACCGAGGGGAAAAAGCCCAAATCTAGCATCTCGTCGGCTTCATCGAGTACCAAGATGGCCACCCGGTCTAGTTGCAGATTGCCGCGCTCGTGGAGATCGATCAGGCGGCCAGGTGTACCGATGATGACATCGGCGCCCTTATTGAGCTTTGTGATCTGTTCCTCGTAGGGCCGGCCTCCGTAGATGGAAACCAAACGCACCGGTATGTCAGCGGCGGCTACCTGCAGGTCTTTGGTGACCTGCTGAGCAAGCTCACGGGTGGGGACCACCACGAGGGCGCGCGGGGTGCCATCGAGCTCTTCGATATCGGCATCATCAAAGACACGATCCAAAAGCGGCACGCCAAAGCCGTAGGTTTTGCCCATGCCGGTGCGCGCTTGGCCAATCAAATCCTGACCGGACAAAGCGATGGGCAGGGTTAATTCCTGGATTGCAAAAGTACGCGTGATGCCACGGGTGGCGAGTCCATCGCAGATTTCGGCCGCAACGCCGAGTTCCGCGAAGCTCGGTGGCTGGGATTTTATGTCAGACACACCTTGATAGTAGCCGGGATGGTTATAGTGGGGCCATTGACAATAAAACTCTAGTTAGAGGAGGAACCCTCATGGATATCAAGTTTGGCTTCGCAGACACCGCTCGCGAGCTGGTCATTAGCGCTGCAGGTGACCAGGCTGAGCTGACGCAGAAGATCAATAGCGCCCTGGCGGATAACTCCACCTTGGAACTGGAAGATGACAAGGGCCGCAAGTACCTCGTGCGCACTGACCGCGTGGTCTACGTTGAGGTGGGCATTGCGAAGAAGCACGCCGTGGGATTCGCCGGCGCCTAAAGACGAGCGCACCGGTCTGCTGATTCAGATTTTTAAAAATAAACGGGTAACCTAAGGCCCCATGGAAGACAGGGAGACTCGCCACGCTCACCGGAGCCAGGGCCATTCGCCGGACCACCCTAATGCGGTGGTCCGGTTTGCGCGTCAATATGGCTGGTGGCGCGTGGTGGCTATCCCTTTGATGATCGCCTTGACCATCTGGTTCATTGTCGATATCGCCACCGCTTCCTCCTCTGAAGAAGGGGCGGAAGAAACTACCACAGCTGCCCCGACGAGTGCCGAGAAAATCGGGCCTGATCCGGCTGATGCGGAAGCGGTCAAACGGGAAATTAGTGAGATGCCGCCCGGTGGGGCGTTTACCAAGCAGGGAAAGGGCACTTTCCATGAGGTGGGCGAGCCCGGCGCCGTAGCCGGTAAGGGTGGCGCGCAGAAGGTGCGCTATTCCATCGAGGTGGAAGATGGCCTCAATACCGCACCGTATGGCGGCGATGATTCTTTTGCAGCCATGGTGGAGGCCACCCTTTCTGATCCGCGCGGCTGGACCGCGCACAAGGACTTCGAGTTCGAGCACGTGGCCTCTGATGCGGATCCAGATACCCGTATCCAGCTGACCTCCTTGGGTACCGCCGCGGAGCGGTGCGGGGAGAAAATTGAAACGGAAACCTCCTGCCATACCACCATTACTGGCGAGTCCACCACGGTTATTAATGAGGCTCGCTGGGTGCGCGGTGCGACGCCGTTTGAAGGCGATATGGGTAACTACCGCCAGTACGTTATTAACCACGAGCTGGGCCACGCCATTGGCTATGCGGCCCACCAGCCGTGTGGTGGGCAGGGCAAGTTAGCTCCGATCATGATGCAGCAGACCTTGGATCTCAATAACAAGGCATTGCACGATCGCAAGCCCAGCGAGGTCTATCCTGATGAGGACGTGACCTGTGCAGCTAACCCGTGGCCTTTCCCCAACCCGGATAATAAGGATCCCCACCAACCCGAATAGGAGTTAAGGATGCCGCTTCCCCCAGAGCATGTTTTAAGCGCCTTTCACGCGGAAACTGGTGCTACCGGTACTCGCCGCGCTCAGGGCGATCAATTAGGCCCGGTGTGGGATAACGGCATCAAGGTGGGGGACGTGGTCTATTCGCAGGCCGGTCCTTTTGCTGCATGGTCCGCCAAGACGCGCGAGCGCCTAAGTGTGCAAGGCGCCCGGGTTTCCCGGCCAATTTTATCTAGCGATGGCCGTCATACGGCCGCTGGCTGGAAGGCCACGCAGTTTATTCCGGGGCAGGTCCGGGGGCGCATTGATGAAACCGCACAGATGGCGCTGCGCCTTGATACGGCTATGGCCGAGGTGGCACTTCCCACCGGGCAGCGTGACGATGTCTTTGCTCGCGCGGAGCGCGCCGCGTGGGGAGAAACCGGGGAGGCTTATCGCCCGGCTCTGCTTGCCGACGTCCCCCTTATCCCCGCCCACACCGCTCTTCTCACCACCACGGTCTATCACGGCGTCAACCCGCCAGGAATCGTGGACATCGTGCCGAGCGAGTTCCCGCGCCCAGCCGGTTGGAGCGCCGCCCTAGTCATCGTCGACGGGCTTATTGCTCAGGCGGTTGATGATGAGATCTGCCAGCGCTTTAGCCACGTGCCTGGCATGCAGGAGCTGCTCTTGCGTGCAGTGTCGTATCGTCGTCATATCAACGATCTGCATCCTGCTTCACGTTCAAACACGCGTTCGAACATTGAGTGGGTGGAACAATATCTGGTGTCACGGGCATCTGCCATACTGGAGCGGTGAGTTACGACCCCCATTCCACCGCGCGTGCGGGAGTGGTCCTCCCACCGTCCCCACAAGTGCGCCTCGTTCCCCGTACCCCGTCCGCCACGGCCCGCAGCTGGCCGGTTGACCTGCCCGAATCCGGTTCCTGGAAAGTAACCGGTGCGGCAGGCAGTGGCGTGTCGAGCTTCCTTATCGATACCGTCATTCATGCCCTGGACAGAGCCCAGGAAACTGGCGCGGATCCCTCCGGCATTCTCGTTATTGAGCCCTCGAAGGAATCCGGTGCCCGATTGCGCCGCGAACTTTCTGAACGCCTCGAGAATTACGCCGCACAGACCTCAATGGTGCGGTCTGTGCACTCCTTGGCTTTTGCGTTACTGCGCACGGCGGCCGAGGAGGAGTTACGGCTCATTACCGGTGCGGAACAAGATGCCGTCATTCGGGAGCTACTTATCGGTCAAGCAGAGGACGGCCACGGTTCCTGGCCAGAAGAGATGCGCCCCGCGCTGGAATATGTGGGCTTTGCGCGGCAGTTGCGCGATTTCCTTTTGCGCTCCATTGAACGAGGTCTGGGCCCAGGAGACCTGGAGCGCCTAGGCCACGAATATGGCCGCCCTATGTGGTCCGCCGCGGGCGAATTTCTGCGCGAGTATGAGCGCGTGCAGCTCCTCTCCCGTTCCCATTCATACTCTGCTGCAGAGTTGGTTACCGCGGTTCTCCAACGCCCTGAATTACTGCGCGATCATCCCTTCCACACCATTGTCGTCGATGATGCTCAACTGCTCGACCCCACCGCAGGAAAGCTCATTCTTGGGCTAGCTGCGCAGGCCAACCTCGTAGTTGTGGGTGGAGATACAGCCCAATCTGTCTTTGCCTTTCGTGGTGCTAGCTCGCGCTTTTTGCAGGACTTTCCAGCCGAGCATGACATTGAGCTCACCGAGTCCTACCGCAGGCCCACACCGGCGTGCATCTCTATCGTGGATTCGGACGGTCGGCTGCGCGACGTCGTAGCTAATACCGTGCGCCGCCGCCACTTGGAAGATGCCGTGCCCTGGCGCGACATCGCTGTCATTGTGCGCTCTACTAGTGACATTGGCCAAATGCGCCGCACCCTCCTAGCCGCCGGTGTGCCCGTACATATCAATCCCACCGACGTTGTCTTGGCCGAACAGCGTTTGGTTTCCGCTGTGTTGCTTGCGCTGCGCGCCTTGGAGGAGGAACTATCTAACTCTGAGTTGGAAGAACTACTCACCGGACCTGTGGGTGGCGCCGATCCTGTCACCCTGCGCCGACTGATCCGTGGCTTGCGCCGCTGGGATTCCACCACTCGGGGCATCGATAGCCTCCGGGGCCTTCTCTACGGCGAGCTCCCAGACTTCAACGGACAGCTCACTGAACGGGAATATTCGATCCTCGAACGCGTTCGTGCAGTGCTCAGTGCCGGCCGGGAAGCGCTCACTTCCGGCGCTTCGGTGGAGGAGATTCTGTGGGCTGTGTGGAGTGCTACCGACCTGGACAACCGTCTACAGGCCTCGGCCTTGCGCGGTGGTGCAACGGGCTCGCAGGCCGACCGCGACCTAGATGCAATGATGGCGCTTTTTGACGCTGCTGGAGACTACGTAGAACGCCGCCCGGATTCTTCACTGAGCGCGTTTTTGACCCATATCACTGAACAAGAACTTCCCACCGGCGTGCGTGACCGCCGTACCGCCATTCCGCAGGCCGTAGAAATCCTGACCGCGCACGGTGCAGTGGGCCGCGAATGGGATACCGTCATCGTGGCCGGCGCCCAGGAAGGCAGCTGGCCTTCGCTAGGAGAGACTGGCTCCATCTTCGGGCAAGAAGATCTTATCGATCTCCTCGACCACGATATTGATCCCGATACTCCCGTCAGCCACATCGCCTCCCGCTTGGCAGAGGAGCGTCGTCTCTTCCACGTCGCTACCACCCGCCACCGAAAGCGCTTGCTCATTACTGCCGTGGAGAATCCAGAGGGCGATACGGTCTCCGAGCCTTCTCGGTTCATCGACGAATTCGCCGGACGTGGTGTCGATGTTCCCGGTCAAGCTGCGCGTCGCCAAGCAAAGCGGGCGCTGCGCCGCGCCCAACTCCCGCGCGAATTGGGCCTCGATGTGCCCGAACCCGCACCCGTTTCTTTGCGCGATGGTCTGGAGATTGATCCACTCGATGTTGCGGTGTTGTCCGTACCGGCCTTTGTCGCACAGCTGCGCCGCGTAGTTAGCAATCCGGAATCTGGTGAGGTTGAACGCAAGCAAGCTGCCCGCCAGCTCGCGCGGTTAGCGGCGGCCGAGATCCCCGGCGCCCACCCGGAGCAGTGGTGGTCGGCGCGTTCCGTTGCGGCTGAACTGCCGTTGCATACCAGCGGCAGTTTGTCGCCCTCCCGGGTAGAAGCGTTGCTCAACTGCCCGCTCAAGGCTGTGCTGGGCAATGTGGCTGAGGATCCAAGTACCGAGGAACACCTGCTCCGCGGTACGTTGGCCCACGCCTTCTTTGAAGCCATTGGCCGCGGTATGGATGCGGAAAAGGCCAAGCTTTTGGTGATGGAGGCTTTCGAGCGCATCCAGGACGTGCCGCAGTGGCAATTGCGATTCAAACTCGATGAGTTTTCCGCCTTGTTGGACCGCGCCCACGAATGGGCGCGCCAATCTGAGGTCAATCAAGAACTAGTGGGCGTGGAAATTCCTGTGGGCGTACGTGTCCGTGAAGGCGTGCGCATCGGCGGCTATATGGACCGTCTCCTTCGCGATGAAGAAGGAAACTACTTGGTCGTGGACCTCAAGACCGGGAAAAACCAACCGGCCAAGAAAGAAGCCGAAGACCATGTGCAGTTAATGACCTATCAGCTCGCGCTTGCCCACGGTGCATTCGACGGCCATCAGGTCCACGACGGTGAAGGAATACCGCGCCAGGGAGGAGTGCTGGTTTACCCGGGCGCAACCACTAAGAAGATTGGCGAGATTTGGCAAAGCGATAAATCTCCGGAAGCACTCGAAGAATTCGCCGCACTTCTGCCCCCGCTGGTGGAGGAAATGCGTGGTCCGCGCATTACTGCGCGTACCAATAAAGACTGCGACAAATGCCCAATTCGCTCCATCTGCCCCGTGCAGGAAGAAGGAAGGATGACCACCGATGCCTAAGAGCAACTTTTCCCCACAGCAAATCGCTGCGGCCTTGGGCAAGGATTTCCCGCCTACCGACGAACAAGCCCATGTCATTGAAGGCCCATTTAGCCCCAAACTCGTGGTTGCCGGCGCTGGTGCTGGCAAGACAGAAACCATGGCCTCGCGCGTGGTGTATTTGGTGGCCAATGGTTATGTGCGACCTGAACAGGTTCTTGGCCTGACCTTTACCCGCAAAGCCGCGCAACAGCTGGAGCAACGCATTCGCAAGCAGCTGATTCAACTGCGCGATTCCGGTCTCATCCCACCAGGCAGCGATGTGGCAGAAGCATTAGAAAACATTGCGCCGAAGGTATCCACCTATGACTCCTACGCCGGAGAACTCGTTCGTGAATACGGCCTATTAGTTCCGGTTGAGCCCACCGCGCGCATCATTACTGAGGCCGAGCGCTATTCCTTAGCCTACGATGTGGTGCGCAATTACACCGGCCAACTAGAAGACGATCGCACCCTAGCCACAATCACCGAGACCCTGCTGAGCCTCAGCCAAGATATTGATAACGGTCTCAAAGACACGAGCCATATCGCTGAGCATGCGCGCGATTTTCGCGCAGATATCGATAACCTTGACAAATCGAAGAAGAATGGCCCCGAATACTCTCAAAAGCTGCTGGGCTATATCCACACGCAAGAACGCCGTGTGCAATACGTACCGCTGCTGGAGACGCTGAAAAAGGAACAATCCGAGCGACAAGTCATCACCTTTGGCGAGCAAATGTCTGTCGCCGCCCGAGTAGCGCGTGATTATCCTGTTGTGGGCAGACAACAATCCCAGCGCTACAAAGTTGTCATGTTGGATGAGTACCAAGACACCTCCTATGCCCAGCGCGTTCTACTTCGAAGCCTTTTCGGCGGCGAAAAAGATGAATTGTCGGTTACGGCTGTAGGCGATCCAATGCAGGCCATCTACGGCTGGCGCGGCGCGACCTCTGAAAACCTCACCGCCTTCGTGGAGGATTTTCCAGTCGCGCCGGGCACACCTGCTCCGAAGGACCAATTGACCACCTCGTGGCGCAACCCTTCTGGTGCGCTGGAGTTGGCTAACTCAGTGGCGGAGAGGGTATTTGAAGGCGTTGAGCGTCCCGTGGATGAACTTTCTGCCGCCCCACATAAAGGCGAGGGTGAAATCCAGCTGGCCTACTTTGAAAGCGAAAATCGCGAGCGCGAATTTATCGCCGAGCATTTGAAAAAGCAGTGGGACAAACGCGAAGGAGACACCTTCAGCGCAGCGGTTCTGGTGCGTAAAAATAGGCAGTCCGCACCAATCGCTGCGGCCTTAGACAAGGCGGGCGTACCTAATGAAATCATCGGTCTCGGTGGTTTGTTGTGGCAGCCAGAAATCCAGGATCTCGTGGCCATTGCCACGATGCTCGTACGCCCAGAAGATCTGTCTGCAGCAGTGCGGGTACTGGCTGGCCCTATGTGCGGATTGGGGATTAGCGATATTCAGGCCCTCGCTTCGCGTCAACGAAACCTCGCCGGAGCAAGGGAGGAGCGCTTGCGTTGGGAACCAGGAATGGACCCGGAAGATTACCTGCGAGCGCAGTTGGAAGATGTCACCGCAGAAGAACCGGATCAGCGCGTTGGCCTTGCCGACGCCCTGGCTGACTTGGGGGAGAGGGACCGCTATACCCCACAGGGCCTTGCCCGCATGGAAGAGGTATCTGCCAAACTTCGGCACTTGCGCACCTATTCGCTATCTAAGCCGCTGGTGGATATCTTCGCTGATATTGAAGCATTGTTTAATATCCGTACCGAAGTCTTGGCGCGCGGAAGCGCGGGGGGAGCGACGCACCTGGATAAATTTGCCGATATCGTCGCTAGCTTCCACGGTGATTCTTTGTACGCACTCTTGGACTATTTTGCGCTTGCACTCGAAAAGGAAGACGGTTTGGACATGGGCGAGGTGCCTGCCGCAACGGACCGTGTGCAAATTATGACTGCGCATAAGGCCAAGGGCCTGGAATGGGAGCATGTCTGCGTGGTGCATGCTGATTCTTCTAGCTATAACGCGCAAGCAGAGACCTTCCTTAGCAGGATCGAAAAGGTCCCGGGGGAGGACGACTATATTGAGGTCCCAGAAGATGCCGAAAAGCGCTCGCAGTTCCAAAACGCCTGCGAAGAGTTTAAGAAAGCAGATAGTGCCCTAAAGGCGGAAGAATCTGCGCGCCTTTTTTATGTTGCATTGACCCGTACCGAATCCACGCTGACCGTTACTGGCTCGGGGACTAATAACCTTTCTTCAAGAAACAAGAAGGGGCCCTATGAATACTTGGAGCATTTGAAGGAGAAGTTCCCGCAGTACGTGGTGGAGTGGTCCGTGCCAGATGAACCGTCCGAGGAGGACTTTGGTGAGAGCGCACAGTTCCCAGCGCTGAAGGCCAACCCGGAGGCAGTTGCCGGTGCCGATGCGGTGCTTGAGGCGATGGAAGAACTTCCAGACCTTAGCCACGGTGAAACCTTTGAGTTGTGGGAGCAGGAAGCTGGCGCTCTTATTGAAGAATACAGGGCACTGCAACAGCCGGTGGTAGACGTTGAGTTGCCCAGTGAACTGACTGCTTCTGACATGGTTGCGCTGCGGGCAGATCCACTCCAGTTCGCACGCAGGCAACGCCGTCCAGTGCCGTTTAAGCCGAATGCTTATGCCAAGCGCGGTACCGCCTTCCACGCGTGGTTGGAGGACCGCTTTGGCAGCCCTGCACTATTGAGCGAGGAAGAGCTGCCGGGTACTGATGAGGCGGCGGACTATGACTTGGAAGAGCTGAAAAAGGCTTTCTTGAGCTCGGAGTGGGCGCAACGTCAACCGGAATACGTAGAAGCGCCTTTTGAAATCACCATCGGTGAGGCCGTGGTGCGCGGGCGCATGGACGCGGTATTCCGCTTGGACGACGGCACGTGGATGGTGGTGGACTGGAAGACAGGCCGCCCACCCCAAGGGGAGGCTATGGACGCCGCCAAGATACAGCTTGCGGTTTATGCAGAGGCATGGCGGCGTATCCATGGCGGAGAGAAGATTCGCGCTGCTTTCTACTATGTGCACGATGGTTATACCTTTGAGCCAGCCTGCCTTCCACGTGGGGAAGAGCTAAAGAAACTCCTTGAATCGTCAGTTGAGCACCAAAAGGGCTAAGGTATGTGAGCGGTTGCGTAAGCACGCAATCTCTTGAGCAATCATTCGAGACCAGAAAAGGCGGGGCTAGTGGGCAAAAATCGTGCGCGAGCTATGAAGTCGCACTTTAAGAGTCGCTTCTTGCCGCAGGTTGAGCTGTCCTCGCAGCCGGACCACGCGCTCATTGACGTCATTACGGTGCCGAGGGATGAAAATTCCAGCCCGTGGCGTCAGTTGGGCAAGCGTGTGCTGTGGGCTTTAGGCATTGTTGTCTTCGTGACAGTCGTGGTCTATTTGGACGGCGGTGGATATAGCGAGGACATGTCGCTTTTGGATTCCGCCTACTATGCTGCGGTGTCGCTAACTACAGTGGGCTACGGCGATATCGTTCCTGTGTCCCCGCAGGCCAGGTTCATTAACTTAACGCTTATTACACCTGCCCGCCTGATCTTCCTTGTTTTATTGGTTGGCGCGACCTTGTCCGTGCTAACGGATAAGGCCCGACGTACTTTCCAAATCCAGAACTGGAGAAAGCAATTGCGTAACCACACCGTCGTTATCGGGTATGGCACCAAGGGCGCCGGAGCGGTGGCCGCGCTGCTGGCCGATGATGTTCCGTCCTCCCAGATCGTGGTCATTGATACCAACCGTGCCTCCCTAGCTCACGCAGAGCACCACGGACTAGTCACCATTTTTGGTTCCGGCACAAAGCAAGACGTATTGAAGATCGCTGGGGTAGAGCACGCAAGCTCTATTGTTGTAACCCCATCTACGGACGATACAGCGGTGCTGTGCTGCCTTTCCGTGCGAGAGCTTGCACCCAAGGCCAAGATTGTGGCGTCGGTTCGCGAGTCCGAGAACCGCCACCTGCTGCTGCAATCTGGTGCAGATTCCGTGGTCACCTCCGCTGAGACTGCCGGCCGACTACTGGGCCTAGCTACCGTGACCCCGACGGTGGTGGAGATGATGGAAGACCTGCTTTCACCTAATGAGGGCTTCTCCGTGGCCGAGCGTGCCGTGCGCGAGTTTGAGGTTGGTTCTAACCCACGCCACCTGGCAGATATCGTGCTTGCTGTCCTGCGCAATAATGAGCTGCACCGAGTGGATACCGCGGACGCCTCCGCGTTGAAGCCGGGAGACCGATTGCTGTATATCAAGCACGAGATGGAACAGCCTATTGAGGTCATGGACGATGATGACGAGGACTAAATGTTCCTCCCAGTAACTCCTAGTGGCCTCGTACCGGTTACGGCGGTGGGGGAGCCGGTGCTGGTGAAAGAGGTTCCCGGGGGCGTCGGCAAGCAGGTCGTGGTGGACCTAGGCACCTTGCAGGCATGCTTGGTCTCGGAGGATAGCGCAGGGAAGTTAGGCCGTTTGGAAAGTGCAACCTTTTTTCAAGACCAGCCGGTTATCCTGCAAGCCATCGCGCTTATCCGCAACCGACGCGAACAGCGCTTTGATCCCCGGACCGGACGCCAGCTGGACTACCCGGCGCCGGGAATCGTTGGGCGCGATCCGCACGACAAGAAACGGCTGGTCTTCCCACGCTTGGATCCCGCCGTCATTGGGCTCATTCGCCTCAGCGGTACAGACCGGATTTTGCTGGCGCGTAATCGCCGCCGCAATAGCTTCTTCTCTTTGATCGCTGGCTACGTTGAACCCGGCGAGACTGCGGAGGCAGCCTTTGCACGCGAAGCGCTCGAAGAAACCGGGCGTAGGGTGGACCATATTCGCTATTGGGGCTCGCAGGCGTGGCCACTGAGCGGCTCGCTTATGCTGGGCTTTTGTGCGCAAACGGCTGATGTCCAGCCCACCTGCCATACTGATGGGGAACTGGAAGAAATCCGGTGGGTGGAGCGCGCCGAGCTGCCTCAGCTTAAGCTGGCCCGTCCGGGTTCAATTGCACACACGATGATTATGGAGTGGTATCACGGTGACTAAGCCGGATTTGTCCCTGCTGGATGAAGATCAGCTGCGCGCGGCCACGGCGCCGCGCGGGCCCGTGTGCATCTTGGCTGGCGCGGGTACGGGCAAGACCCGCACTATTACCTATCGCATTGCCAACCTGGTAGACCAGGGTTTTGTGAGCCCGCAACGCGTGCTAGCGGTGACCTTCACGGCGCGGGCAGCCGGAGAGATGCGCGATCGTCTGCGCACCATGGGCGTGGCCGGCGTGCAAGCACAGACCTTCCACGCGGCGGCGCGCCGCCAGCTGAAGTATTTCTGGCCCCAGGTAGCGGGGGACCTTCCGTGGCAGCTGCTGGATAATAAATTCCCGCTGGTCGCCCGCGCGGTGCGTTCGGTGGGGTTAGATAATTCCAAGGATATGATCCGTGACGTCCTAGCGGAGATCGAGTGGGCTAAGTCCGCGCTGGTGAGCGCCGAGGATTATGAGTCTGTGATCGCCACTACGGACCGCAGCGCTCCGGCTGATCCCGCCAAAGTGGCAGAGGCCTTTCGCCGCTACGAACAGTCAAAGGCCACACCGGACATGATGCACCTGGATTTCGATGACCTGCTCATGCACATCGCGGGTGCCATTGAAAATGTGCCGGCAATTGCAGAAACCTTCCGGGAGCAGTATCGCACCTTTGTTGTAGATGAGTATCAGGACGTAACCCCGCTGCAGCAGCGGGTGCTCAATGCCTGGTTGGGCGAGCGCGATGACCTCACCGTGGTGGGTGATGCAAATCAGACCATCTATTCCTTCAACGGTGCCTCTCCGGACTATCTGCTCAACTTCTCGCGCACGTACCCGGATGGGACCGTGGTCAAGCTGCAGCGTGACTACCGCTCGACGCCGCAGGTAACGGACTTGGCCAATCGGGTCATTGGCAAGGCCACAGGGCGTGCGGCTGGCACACGCTTGGAGCTGCAGGGCATGCGCGAGCCTGGTCCAGAGCCCACCTTTAAGGCCTATGAGTCTGAAGAGACTGAGGCCCAGGAGGTTGCCGGCCAGGTTCTCACACTGCTGGACCAGGGCGTACCGGCCTCTGAGATTGCCATCCTCTACCGCATTAATGCCCAGTCAGAGCAGTTTGAGCAGGCGCTTGCTGACGCCGGAGTGGTCTACCAAGTCCGTGGCGGCGAGGGCTTTTTCCGCCGCCCGGAGATCCTAGAGGCCATTCGCGTTCTCATCGCCGCCACCCGCCGGGAAGACTTGCCGGAGGACCCGGTGGCAATTGCTCGCGCCGCCTTTGTCGAGCTCGGACTAAGCGCCACCGAGCCGCAGGGCGCGCAGGCCCGCGAGCGCTGGCAATCCCTCAACGCATTGGTAGGGCTCATCGAGAAGATTGTGGAATCGGCTCCTGGCATAGATCTCAACGGGGTGTTGGGGGAACTGCGCCGGCGCTCCACCGATAAACAGGCCCCAGCCATGGAAGGCGTCACGCTAGCTACTGTGCACGCTGCCAAGGGCTTGGAATGGGATGCGGTGTTCCTCGTGGGGCTGACAGAAAAGCTCATGCCTATCAACCACGCTATCAAGGCGGGCGATGAGCAGATTGAGGAAGAACGTCGTTTGTTCTATGTCGGCATTACCCGCGCCCGCGAGCACCTCGCACTGTCGTGGGCGTTGGCGAAGACCACTGGTTCGCGAGCCTCGCGCGAGCGTACCCGCTTCCTCGATGGAATCGTGCCGGCGGCCGAAGACGCCTCTGGCAAGGGGACTCGCTCGCGCCGCCCGAAACGCTGCCGCGTATGTTCAGGTCTGCTGGCGACACCGGCTGAAAAGGTTATCGGCCGCCACGAAGACTGCGAGGGAGGCGGAGATGAAGAGGTCTTTTCTGCCTTGCGCTCGTGGCGTTCCCAGGTTGCGCGCGAGGAAAAGGTGCCGGCCTATGTTATTTTTTCCGATGCCACCCTGCAGGCCATGTCGGAGGAGCTTCCTGCCGATGAAGCAGAAATGCTGTCCATTTCTGGTGTAGGCCCCAGCAAGCTGGAGCGCTATGGCGCCCAAGTACTCGAGGTCATTCGTTCGGTGCGCAGCTAGCCAGGTTGGTTTTCCCGCCAAAACATACTGGGCAGCGCGGATGCGCAAGGATGGTGCGCTGCTGGTGGTGACCGTAGACATCGACCTCCCACTGCTGCCCAGGGCGCGGCTTCGCGGTCGGCGCTCCCGGCGGCAGTGGCCGCCCCATAAGCCGCCGAATGATCACCTGCGTATGTGCCGAGACCGCATCGAGCACCACGGCTTCTGGGGCGCGGCGCACGCGGGGTAATTGGGTGCTGATGATATTCCAGCGCGGGTCTGTATCCACGCGGGATAGGTGCGCACACAGTGGGCATGGGCCTCGGCCCTGCACGCGTACCGGCCCGATGACGCCACGATTGTCCAATAAAGACACCGGAAGCCACGTGGTTTCCGTCCCCGCCAGTGCATTGGCGGAATCCAGTGGGCAGTGCAGCTGGTCTACGGCCAGGACCGGATACATGCCGTCGAGGTCGTGGATATAGGAAAAGATATTGTCATCCTCTAACGGGATGCGAACTTGGAATCCATCTGCCTCCAGGCGTGCGCGTAAGCCTTGCGCCAGTGCGGATTCTCCCATTAAGACAAGAGTGTCCGATTTCTCTACGGCCTCTTTATAAGGCCAAAGGATGCCATAGTCTAGTGCGTCCTCGATAAGGCTAAGCGCTGCGGCCTCATCTAGACCTGCGGCGCATAGTCTCCCAGACAAATCTTCTGGCTTCACTGGCTCGCGAGCGGTATTGAAGGCCGCCGCGACGGAAAGCGCGCTGCCCGTTTCTGCCACTCCAACGCGGGTGGCATCCATGCCAAATTGAACCACCGTTTCCTCGCGGCAAAACACTGCGCTGCCCGGCGCCAAAACTACCTGGGTGACACAAGCCCCCACGCCTATACCCCTTTCCCCGATGCATGTGGATTCCATTGCACCACAGGTACAATCACCTGTCATGTCGAGCACGCAGCCCCCCGCACCACAAACCCCAGAGGTCAAAGTCATTCGTTCCGCCAAGCGGAAGAAAACCGTGCAGGCTCGCATGGTCTCCGGGGTGCTCGAGGTACGCATCCCCGCCTGGATGTCCGCTCGCGATGAGCGCGAGGCAGTGGCGGATATGTTGGCGCGGGTAGAAAAGAAACAGGGCAGTAGCCGCCGCTCGGACGCGCAATTAGAAGAGCGTGCTCGGCGGCTTAACGCGGCTTTCTTAGACAGCCGCGCTACCATCGGCTCTATTCGTTGGGTAAGCAATCAAAATACGCGGTGGGGTAGCTGTACTACCTCCACCGCGGATATTCGGCTGAGCGACCGGCTACAACACGTGCCGGACTATGTGCTGGATTCGGTGATCATTCACGAGCTCACCCACACCTTCATCCCGCGCCATGGGCGGGATTTTTGGCACTGGGCGGACAGGGCGCCCCACGCTGAGCGGGCGAAGGGCTATCTTGAGGCCTACCAGCGCTGGGGCTGTTAGTTCTCGTCGTCCTCGTTGCCCTTTTCTTTCTGCTCATCTTGGCCATCGGCCTCGCGGGTTTCATCGTCCTGAGCAGCAGAGGAATCCTCACCGTTTTTGAGCATTTCCTCCAGCTTGGCAAACTCTTCCTCAAAGCCCTCATCAGGGCCGTCATCCAATAGGGAGTCGATAAAGGCGGCAGGGTTATCTAGGTGCTCTGCAGTTGGCAGGAAGTCCGGGTGGTCCCACGCCTTATCGCGCTTTTCCGCACCCACGGCAACGGTGGCGCGGCGCCACAACTCAGCGGCCTCAGAAACCTTGGGGGCGTTGAGCTCGATACCAACGACCTTGCTGAAGGCGTTTTCGGCAGAACCACCAGTGCTACGGCGGTGCGCCCATGCCTGGGTTAGCTTCGAGGTGGATGGGATGCGCTCGCCCAGTGCCTCTGTGACGACGTGCTCGGCCCAGCCTTCCACCAATGCCAGTAGGGTTTCTAGGCGAGAGGCTGCCGCAGTGTTCTTGGACGTGATGCGTGGGGAGAGGTCCATGCCCTGCAGCTTGCTCATCGCATCCTGGATTGCTTGCGGATCGCCGGACTCTAGGTTGAGCTCGCGGGTGACTTCCTCCAAGTGGGAGGTGTCAATGACCAAACCGATGGCATATTCCTCCACAGAGGAGACGATGCGCTCTACCAACCACGGCACGTGCTTGAACAGGCGCTGCCGCGCGGCCTCGCGCGCTGCAATATAGACCAGCACCTCTTGGCCAGGAATATTGAGCTCTCGGGCGACCTTCTGAATGGTCTGTGGCAACAGTGCCACGGTATTGGCCGGGGCGATGGGAAGGCCGAAATCAGAGCCGGTCAACGCCTGCGCAGCCAAATCACCCAAGGCGTGACCGAGCTGCATGCCAAAGTTCATGCCAGACATCTGACTCATCATCTTGGTCATCGGGCCCATCATCTCGCGGGCTTCTTCCGGCATCGATTCCATCTGGGCATCATTCATATGCTCCGCCACCGGAGTGACCATGCGCTGCCAGGCCGGCATGGTTTCTTCCAACCACTGCTTGGAATCCCACGCCTTGGCCGTGCCGGAGGCGGTGGGCAGGTAGGTAGCGTCATCAAGCCACAGCTCCGCTAGGCGGACGGATTCCTCGACTGCCTTGGTATCGTCCGCGCTCACACCCTTTGACTGGGAGATTTGCTGCAGGGCGATGCGCTTGGCCATGTCGTAGTTAACCGGGCCGGAATTTTCCGGCGAGTTCATGGAAGAGCCCATGCCGGACAGCATCTGACCGAACTGGTTCAGCATGTCACCGAGGCCGCCACCATTAGCGCCGCCGAATGCGCCGAACGGGTTCTGGTCACGACGTCCGTCATTATCGTCGTCATCATTATTGGGGAAAGAAAAACCGAATCCGTTGCTCATGCGTCCTAATCTACCGACACCATCCGGCTAGTTTCCATGATCCCTGCTACGCTGACAGCGAACACGACGGCAAAGGTTGTAGGGTAGTGATTCGTGAATTCTCCTGCTAGCCGTCGCGTCCGCACCATCGCCTGGGGTGCTATCCCCGTCGTCTTAACCGGTGCGTTGGTATCGCTTGACCATATTCCCGGCACCGATGTGTCTTTGACCGTCCCCTATGCTGCCGAAGGCCCAGGCCCCACGGTAGACACATTGGGTGAGGTAGACGGCACCCAGGTCGTTGACGTTCAAGCCCCGAAAACCTATGACACGGATGGTCACCTCAACATGACTACGGTCTCCGTGCGTACCAATATGACCTTGGCCCAGGCACTGGGACGCTGGATGATGACCGATGACACCATCGTGCCCATCGATACCGTCATCCCGCAGAACATGAGCGATAAAGAAGTAGAAGAGTCCAATAAGCAGGCCTTTACTCAATCCGAGTCCGCAGCGACTCTGGCAGCCATGGACTACCTGCATTTGCCGGTAAAGATCTCCATCGCAGAGGTGCTGGATAAGGGTGCTGCGCAGGGCAAACTGAAAAAGGATGATGTCATTACCGCCGTGGCGGGCAAGGAAGTCTCGGAGCCGGGTGAGGTTCAAGACATCATCAAGGAAAAGAGCCCCGGCGATAAGGTCACGATGACCGTGGAGCGTGGCGGCAAAAAGCACGAAGAAGAAATAGAGCTAGGGGAAAACCCCCACCAGAAGGGGCAGGCGATGCTGGGTATCGCCATGCTCTCGGTCCCGCAAGACGATATTAAGGTCAAATACAACTTGCAGGACGTCGGTGGGCCATCCGCAGGCATGATGTTTACCCTGGCGGTCATCGATAAGCTCAGCGAAGAAGACCTCACTGGCGGCAAATTTGTGGCCGGCACCGGCACCATTCAAGAAGATGGCAAGGTGGGCCCCATCGGCGGCATCCAACATAAAATCGCCGCCGCCCACGCAGCCGGCGCGGAACTCTTCCTGGCGCCACAAGACAATTGCTCCGAAGCCGCCGCGAGCGACCACGGGGACATGCCTATTGCGGAAGTGTCCAACCTGGATGAAGCGGTATCCACGATGAAAGACTTCGCGGACGGCAAGGAAATTAAAACCTGCCAATAAGCGGCCTACTTAGCCAGGCCCAGTTCCTTGATCTTCTCTTCCGGATCTTCCTGGTCTGAGGAGATCATCTGCTGCATGACCATGCCTTCTTTATTGTCCACCACGGTAATAACCGCCGTGGTGCCCAGCGTGGACCAGCCCACAACGCGGTCGCCGCTATCCTCAATGACCTGCGAGCTGCGCAGCTCAGTAAGCACCTGCGTGGTCTGCTTTGCCTTGGAGTGTGAGCGGAAGAACTGGAACTGGCCTACCTTCGGCCCAGAGCAGTTATACGAGTCATCCCCGCCCGTGGAATCGCAGCGATCGAAGTGCGCGAAAAGCTCTTGCGGTGCCACGGGTGCGAAGATGTCATAGGCCTTGGACACAGACTTTTCCAATTTTTCGCTCCCAGGCTCTGTGCTTTCCGACGCCGCCTCCGAGCTCGCCGCCGCACTCGACTCGACGCTTGACTCAGAAGCGGCCTTAGAGCTGGATGCGGTGCTGGTTTCCTCAGTGGCATCCGCCGCAGTGGTAGCGGACTCGGCACCGGCAGTGGTGGTTTCTACGGGGGCGTCGGCAGGCGCGGCATCATCCGAGGAACAGCCGGCAGTGCTCACGCCTACCCCCAGCAGGAGTGCTGCTGCGGTAGCGCGGGTAGCGGTCAGGCGAGTGAGAGTAAAGCGTTGCACGGTAGGAAACTGCTCCTTAGTCGCAAGCGAGAATTGTCTTTCCAGTCTAATCTAGTTCATCCGGGTCCTGGCTCAGCCCATAGCGCAGGGCCGCGATAATCCCGGGTGCTACCTGGGGGCCGCCGCGCAGCTGGATGTCATCCTCCGCGAATGGCCCGGCTGCTTCCAACTCCTCCTCGGTGGGGCGCAGCTGCAGCAATGTGGTTTCAATCCCTTCCTCACGCAGCGCGCCGGAAAACAGGCGCGCCGGGCGAGGGGAGGGGTCCTCGCTGGAGGTATCGCGGAACCTAATCTCTTGGGCCAGGATGACGCCGGCCACCTCCCGCGGCCAAGCCAAGCGGGAGACATAGTCGGCCAACTGCTCAGAACCGGGCTCAATGTTTTCAGGCACATTATCCTGCACGATAAGGGTAAGCGGCGCCGCATCTTCCTCATCGAGGGCGGCAAGCTGGTCTGCTACTAAGTGGGTAGGAACGAGCGCGAAGATAGTGGGGCGGGCGTCCCAGCCCTCTGCATGGACGAATTCCACGGCTTCGGTCATCGCGCGGTTTAAAGCTGGCTGTGATAATTCGGGGGAACTCATAAACATCCTTATTCGTTATCTGTGTATTGCTTCCTTAAGCTGGAAGAAGTCTACAGGTTTTAAATTCGCACTATTTGATTGGAGCTGGCGTTGTCCTTAGGGTCATCCACACCAGCCGCCCCGTTGAAGCGGCCCCCGCGGGTCGCGACAATCATTGCGGCCATCATTGCCCTCCTTTTGTTCATCGGCCCCATGTTTGTGGGCCTGTACACGGATTGGAGGTGGTTTGGTGCGATTGAATACCGGAACGTCTTCACCACCGCGATTATTGCGCGGATAGTGCTCTTTATCATCTTCGGCTTCATCGCCGCTGCCGTGGTGTGGGCCGCGGGCTTCTTTGCCTGGCGCGGGCGTCCGGATTCGCTCGACCTTGGGGACTTGAACTCGCCGGTGTATCAGTACCGCAAGTCCATTGAAAAGTCTATGGGCGTCTTCTTCAAGGTCATCCCCGCCATCGTGGGCATCATTGCCGGTTTCATCGGCCAGGCTAATTGGCGCACGGTCCTGCTATTTTTAAACGGCCAGGAATTCGGCCAACAGGACGCCCAGTTCCACCACGACCTAGGTTTCTATGCCTTCACGTTGCCGGTTTTGAAGATGGTGGTCAGCACCCTATCTATCCTGTTGATTTTGGCGTTCCTCATCGCGCTTTTCGGTCACTATGTGCTGGGTGGCATCCGCATTGGCAATAAGGCCGCAGGAGTTCGCGGCTCCATTTCCCACTCGGCTCGCCTGCAGCTGGCGATTACTGCCGGCCTGTGGATGGTTGTTCAGGTCATCGGCTACTGGTTGGATCGCTACGAGCTCCTATATGCCCAGCACGATCTCTTTACCGGTGGTTCCTATACCGATATTCATGCCTACCTACCGGCGAAAATCATCTTGATGATCATCGGCGTCTTTGTGGCGGTGGCATTGTTTATGGCCATCGTCATTAAGGACCTGCGCATCCCGGGTCTGGCCGTGGTGTTGATGCTGCTGTCCTCGCTGGTTATCGGCCAGGCATGGCCGCTGCTGATGGAACGTTTTTCCGTGCAGCCAAACCGTCAGGCAAAGGAAGAAGAATCCATCGCCCGCAATATTGAGGCCACGCGCTATGCCTATGGGCTTACCGATGACCATGTCACTTATGAAGACAACTGGGGTGGGGACGAGGTCTCTGATGACAAGGTGGCTTCTGATAACGCCACCATCAATAACCTCCGCCTGCTGGATCCGGAGATTCTTTCTCCTACCTTCACCCAGATGCAGCAGCTGAAGAATTTCTACGGCTTCCCAGAGACGCTATCGATGGACCGCTATGAGATCGATGGTAAGAAGCGTGACTTCGTCGTTGCTGCGCGCGAGCTGGATCCAAATGAGTTGCGGGAGAATCAGTCCGACTGGATTAACCGTCATACCGTCTACACCCACGGCAATGGCTTTGTGGCAGCGCAGGCCAATAAGGTCGATGAGGTAGCCCGCGATGCGGGCTCTGCCCGCGGAGGCTTCCCCATCTTTACCGTTTCTGATCTGCAGACCCAGGCCGGTGAGTCGGAGGGCGAAGGCGAAACCCAGGACGCCGAGAAGTCTCTGGGCATCAAGGTAGACCAGCCGCGCATCTACTATGGCCCGGTTATTGCTGGCGCTGCCGATGGCATGGATTACGCCATTACCGGCAAGACTGGCGATAACCCGGTGGAATATGACACCGATAGCTCCACCTATACCTATGACGGCAAGGGCGGCGTCGGCATTGGCAATATCTTCGACCGCACTATGTACGCCGCCAAGTACCGCGAGCTGAACTTCTTGCTTTCTGACCGCGTCGGCAACGAATCAAAGCTTCTCTATGACCGCGACCCGCGCGAGCGCGTGGAAAAGGTTGCTCCGTGGCTGACCACCGATTCTGCTACCTACCCGGCCGTGGTGGATGGCCGCCTGAAGTGGATCGTCGATGGCTATACCACTTTGGAATCCCTGCCTTACTCCCAGCGTGCCTCGCTTTCCGACGCCACCCAGGACACCCTCAATCCTGATGGCACGACCCAACGCCTTGTCAATGACAAAGTGGGCTATATCCGTAACTCGGTAAAGGCCACCGTCGATGCCTATGACGGCAGCGTGGATCTCTACGAGTTCGATAAGAATGACCCAGTGCTCAAGGCTTGGGAGGGAGTCTTCCCGGACGTCGTCAAGCCAGAGGCGGAAATCTCCGATGAGCTACGTCAGCACTTCCGCTATCCGGAAGATATGTTCAAGGTGCAGCGTGACCTGCTGGCGCGCTACCACGTGGATGACCCGAATGTATTCTTCAACAACGATGCCTTCTGGTCCGTGCCGAATGACCCCACTGCGGAGGAATCTCGCCAGCTCAACCAGCCGCCTTACTACGTGATGGCCGCAGATCCAGAGACCGGCAAGCCCAGCTTCCAGCTGACTACCTCTTATCGCGGCTTGAACCGCGAGTTCCTGTCCGCACACATGGCTGTCTCCTCCGATCCGGAAACTTATGGCGATATCACCGTGCGGGTGCTGCCGACCAATACGCAGACTCAGGGCCCGAAGCAGGCGCAGGATGCGATGATGTCTTCTGACCAGGTCGCCCGAGACCGCACCCTGTGGGAAGGCACTAACGACTTGCACAACGGTAACCTGCTGGCCCTGCCAGTAGGTGATGGCGAAATCCTGTACCTTGAGCCGATTTACTCGCAGCGCAAGGACCAGGCCTCTGCCTTCCCGAAGCTGCTGCGCGTACTCGTGTCCTATAAGGGCCGCGTAGGCTACGCCCCCACTATCGGTGATGCCCTTGAACAAGTTGGAATCGATGCCAAGGCCGCTCAGAATATTGAGGAAGTCGACGGCGATTCTGGCGAAAAGACCGACACCAAGGACGACAAGAATAAGAAGGATGCCAAGGAAGATAAGCAGCCGGCCCCAGCCTCCGCTCCTTCCTCTTCCGACCAGGCAGGCGCCATCGATGACATCAACAAGGCTTTGAAGGGCCTAGAGGATGCTCGCGATGGTTCCTTCGAGGAATATGGTCGCGCCCTGGATGAACTAGATAAGGCAGTTGAGTCTTATCAGAAGACGGAAAAGTAGTTCTTTCACTCTTTAAAAGCGGCGATTAAGGCACCTGCCCAGCGGATTTGGGTAGGTGCCTTTCCCTATGTATAGTTACATAAGTCGCCAGGACAGAGCGAATACACTTTGTGTTAGCGTACTGTTCAAGCGCAGATGATGGAAGTCATCTCGACGCGGGGTGGAGCAGCTCGGTAGCTCGCTGGGCTCATAACCCAGAGGTCGTAGGTTCGAATCCTGCCCCCGCTACCAACTTCTAGGCCCTCATCGGTTCGCCGGTGAGGGTCGTTTTTGTTTTCTGATCTCCACCAGCAGGCGCATTTGTCTAGTGCAAGCCCGTTTTGTCTATGCCTGCCGCAATTCTCGTCAGAACGTGGCTGCAATGCACGTTTCGCTTCCGCCGCTGGAATGGGATGCCCCCGACAAAGTTTTTCGTGCATGCTTCCCAACTTTCTGGAACCCTAGAGGGGAGAAGATAAATCTATTTAAAGGAGTACGTAGTAATGGCGAATAACCTAGGCCACGAGGTTGACTTGGATCGCAATGACTATAAGTACCTAGCGTCTGAAGACACCGCGTCTTCGTCGGCTAAGGCTAATAAGTCCGCGCATTCCGGCGCTGGAGCTGCCGCTGCGGGTGCCGGCGTTGCAGCGGCAGGCGCCGCGGGTGCTGCCGGTCTGTCCAAGCCGGTCGGAAACCCATCTGTGGACAACAATGAGTCCGCCGCAAGCAAGTATGAGCCGCAGAGCCACGTCGTTGCTGGTGCGGAGGAAGAACATGTGGGTAAGGCTGCTGAGCAGCCAGATCTGCAGGAGAAGCTGGATGAGGATAACTCTGACTACGTGCCGAGCCAGCACATCGTAGGTGGGGCGAAGGAAGAGCATATTGGTTCCGCTCCGCAGCAGCCGGATCTGCAGGAGAAGCTGGATGAGGATAACTCGGACTACGCGCCCAGCCAGCACATCGTAGGCGGTGCGAAGGAAGAGCACATTGGTTCCGCCCCGCAGCAGCCGGACCTGCAGGAAAAGCTGGATGAGGACAATTCGGACTACGCGCCCAGCCAGCACATCGTGGGCGAAGCACACGAAGAGCGCATTGCAACTGCACCGAACCAAGACAACGTCAACGGTCAGCAGTCCTCTGAGCGCCTAGATCAGCTAAAGGATAAGGCGTCCGAGGCAGGTAGCGCCGTAGGTGATGCCTTCCAGCGTGCTAAAGGCTTCGTGGAGGACAAGGCGCATGAGTACCAGGAGGAGTCCACGAAGAAGGGTGGCTTCTTTGACCGCGTTAAGGGCGCTGTGCGCGATGCACGCGAGTCCATTGAGGACAAGCGCAAGAATTAACCAGCGCCGAGTTTAAGCCGCTTTCCCCGGGCTGGGGAGGCGGCTTTAGTCGTATATACAATCCTGCTATTCGTCCAAGGCGTGGAGATAAAGCCTGCTGATAAGCAGGCGCCTCGGCACGTCCACAAGGGGGCGCAGGAAGGGGAGGAAGGGCTCTGAGGCGGCGTCGATAAGCAACACCGTGCGACCATCGCGCAGGCGCTCTAGGGTGAAGGTCTCTTCGCCGCGCTCGAGGTGTCCAGGGAGGGTGCCATAGGTGAATCCGCAGCGGCCATCCTCATGGAAGACATCGACTACGCGGCAGTGAAAATCCCATGGACCCAAGCCGAGGGTGACCTCCGCGCCCAGCTCCACTACCTCATGGGTCGGGCGGACACGGAAAAGACCGCTGCGTTGTACTGACCAGCGGAAAAGTCGGTGTGCGGCGGCGTCAAAGTCAGCATCGATAACCCGCGACATATGCAGCTGTGGAAAGTCGGAGACATCAGAATAGGACAGCGGTGTGGGCATGTTCTCCATGATAGGGGAGGGGTGATCACCCCCGAAGTCTGGAAGAAATATAACGGCTTGGACACAGTCACAAGAGTTTGCTGTTTCCACAATTCTTTCGTGCCACTATCGAGCTTGCACGATGTTGACAACTGAAAGTAGGTACCTTGATGCTTCGCATTCCGCACCTTAAGAAAGTTCTGGTGGGCTCGGCTTTCGCTGGTGCGTTTTTTCTGGGTTCCCCGGCCGCAGGCGCCCAGGAATTGCCCCAACCGGATTTCGACTCCGCAGGGATTATTAACCAGGTCCGCGATGGCCTGGCGGAGGTTGGTATCCAGACCCCGCAGGTGGATAAGAACGTCACCGATGCTGTAGATGCTTCTGTACGCAATGCGCAGGACGTGGCACAGCAGCATGCGCAGTACGCGGAACCGCTGACCAACCCGAATCCCATCGGCCTAGCGGAGCAGGCTACCCAGCCGGAGTTTAAACCGCAGGGCACCAATCCGAACTATAAGTGGAAAAACGATGGATTTTCCAAGGTAGCCGCGGGCAAGCCACAGGCTGATTACGTCCTGCACCGTGTGCCGGGTTCCATGTTTGATGCCCCACGCATTCCAGAAGAGTCTGTTGCAGCCATGAATCAGGGTAAGTCCCTCTATGGTCCAGGCACCCCGCTCTACGTTAATGACAAGACGATGTGCACTCTGACCGCGGCAGGCAACGATAATGGTGGCCGCAAGGTGGGGCTGACCGCTGGCCACTGCGGCAATGTGGGCGATTCAGTTACCTCCGCTGATTCGGAGCAAATCGGACCGACGGGCACCGTGGTGTCTAAGAACGAGGACTTGGACTACGCCGTTATTGAGTTCGGCTCCAAGGCTAAGGTGTCCCGTTCCTACAATGGCGTAACTGTCAATGAACTAGGCGGTGGCGTCAAACCGGGCCAGCAGGTGTGCAAGCAGGGCGTTGCCACCGGCAAGACCTGTGGCATTACCTATCAGCAGGCAAAGAAGATTCAGGTAAACCAAGTCTGCGCCATGATGGGTGATTCTGGCGCGCCGTTGCTCGTCAATGGCCGACTCATTGGTTCCATTTCCGGTGGATTCCTGCCGGTGAATTTCCCGTGCCGAACCCCATTGCAGGGGCCGGTTCATAACCCGACCGCTGCCACCAATATGGATGCGGTCCTAGCAGATGTGAACCGCCGCGATGGCGTAGGTGCCGGTTTCACGCTGCCTGAAGACTAGCTGTACTGAGCCATTCGCCCGCTCCCCAGCTCGGGGAGCGGGCTTTTTGCGTCCCTGCCCGGTGCTGATAATCACAACTAATCGGCTCTTGTGTGAAATGCTTGCGCGGACTAAGGTTAGCCTTATCTAGTAGCTACCTAGGTGTGGCTAATATCACCGGCATGGTCCGGTCAGAGAGAACCGAGGTAACCACGCGATGTTGCAGCTGTCCTTGTTATCCCGCACCCGGCGCAAACCGGGGTGCGAAAAATCCGAGTGTATGCGCGCCGATCAGGCACCGGTAGACGCTTTGGTGGAACTTCCTGAGTGCTGCTTGCAGCACGCCATCGACGAGCGGCCGGCGTTGGCGCTGCGCTTGCGGGAATTAGGTTTCCGCCCAGGTGTGCGCGTACAGATTGGCCGCAAGGTAGCCGGCGGTGCGCGCCTAGTTACCGTGGGCACCGCCCACTATGCGGTGGATGTGGCTACCCTTCGCCAGCTCGAAGTCATCCCGGTGGCAGCATAATGGCACGGAAAACCGCTGCGCCGAGCTGCCATTCCACCTCCTCGATGCGCATTGCGAAGGAGGGAACGCCGGTCCTCGCATTGGTCGGGGCTCCAAATTCCGGCAAATCTACCTTGTTCAATGCGCTAACCGGAGCGAAGGTGCAGACCGGAAACTGGCCGGGTACCTCCGTTGAGATAAGCCGTGGCTTGTGGAATGCGCAGCCAGAGGCCTTTGACATCATTGATCTTCCTGGTGCTTATTCATTGGATCCCATGAGCCCAGACGAGGAATTTACCCGCGATATGCTCGTGGAGGCTCCGCCGTGTGAGCGCCCCGATGTGGTTGTGGTGCTCGTGGACGCCACTGCGCCGGCGCGCGGACTGAACCTCGCTTTCCAGATTGCGGAGCACCCATACCGGTTAGTGATTGGGGTGACCAAGGAGGACATCGCCAAGCAGCAGGGCATAAGCATCGATACGTCCGCGCTTTCACACGAGGTGGGCATCCCGGTAGTCAGCGTTAACGGCCGGCGGCGCGAAAACTTGGATGCGCTCGAGTATGAGGTTGCCCGGGCAATGCACACTGAGCCGCGGACCATCCGGCCCAATGCCGACTTAGACCAGCGCTTTGTGGATTTGGACGCGGCGGAAAAGGTTGCCGTTTCACGGACGAATACTGGCGAACCGCTCAGCCACCGCGTGGACCGCCTAGTCTTGCACCCAGTGCTCGGGCCGATTCTGTTTCTGGCGGTGATGTGGGCGGTCTTCTTCATCACCACTACTGTCGCGGGTCCACTACAGGACGGATTGGAAGCATTCATCACCGGCCCCGTCTCCGCCGCTGCGCGCAGCATCCTCCCGGATAACTGGCTGATCACAGGCTTGTTGGTGGATGGTCTCATCGGTGGCGTAGGCATGGTGCTCACCTTCGCGCCGCTTCTTGCGCTGATGTTTTTGTGCTTGGCGGTGCTGGAGGATTCCGGCTATATGGCGCGCGCGGCCGTGGTCACTGACCGCGTGATGCGCGCCATCGGCCTGCCGGGTAAGGCTTTTATCCCCATCGTGGTGGGCTATGGCTGCAATGTACCGGCTATCTCAGCCACGCGCGTGCTTGGCGACGTCCGCCACCGCATCCTCACCTGCCTGCTTATTCCCTTTACTTCATGCTCTGCGCGTCTCATCGTATTTATGATGCTGGCACAGGTATTTTTCCCTGCTCATGCCGGTTCCGCGGTATTTGCCATGTATGTGCTGTCCATCGCTTTGGTGGTGTTGGTAGGCCTGGCGCTGCGCCGCACGGTGTGGCGGGCCATGCCGGCCGAAGCCCTCGTTATCGACCTTCCGGCCTATCAGCTGCCCACGTTTAGACTCACCATCTCAGTAATGTGGGTGCGTCTCAAGGGCTTCTTGCATACCGCCGGCGGCATCATCGTGGCCACGGTGGTAGTCATCTGGCTGCTCATGTCCATCCCGGTCACCGGCGGGCACTCCTTTAATGAAGAGGCAGTGCCGCCACAGGATTCCGCCTATGGTGCCGTTGCGCAGGCAATGTCTCCCGTCTTTGGCCCAGCAGGTTTTGATTCTTGGTCGCTGACCGGACCCTTGGTCACCGGATTCGTGGCGAAGGAAACCCTCATTTCCACGTGGGCACAGACGTACGCGGTCGAAGACGTCACTGACGATGCACCGGAAGAGCAAGCAGAATCCCCACTGGCCAGCCATATCCGCGCTGATTTTGATGCGGCCTCTGGCGGGCACGGGCTCGCGGCAGTATGGGCGTACATGGTATTCCTGCTGGCCTACACCCCGTGCGTAGCCACGGTAGCCGCGCAGCGGCGAGAAATAGGCTGGAAGTGGACACTCATCGGATTCGCCCTACAACTCGGCTCCGCCTGGATCCTGGCGGTGGGAGTTTTCCAAGTCCTCAAGGTCTTCCTATGAGCCCCACGGAGCAGGTCAAGGAGGCCATTAAACAGGGAAAATCCAACCCGGCTGACATTGCAAAAGCTACTGGGTTAGGGCAGGGGACCGTGGAAATCATCCTCGCCCACCTCGAACGCACGGCGGAGCTGGTGCGTGAATCGCTCACTTCGTGCCCCACCGGCGGCTGCGGCAGTTGCGCGCAGGCGGGCGGTTGTTCCGGAGCGGCTGCCGGGCACCGCGGTCCGGTGCTGCTCCAGCTGCGGAGAAGGCCTTAGCCCTGTAGCGCGGCGAGGGCGTGCTTATGAAGCAGTCCGTTGGAGGCTACGCCGGATCCGCCATGCGGTCCGGGGTTGCCGTCAAGGTCAGTGAAGGTACCGCCGGCCTCGGTCACGATGAGTGAGGGCGCAGCGAGGTCCCACAGGGAAACCTCCGGTTCGGCGGCGATATCTACTGCGCCTTCGGCGACGAGGCAATAGGACCAGAAGTCTCCGTAGCCGCGCAGGCGCCACGTCTTATCCGTTAGCGCGAGGAATTTATCGCGCAGGCCGCGCTCGGCCCATCCGGTCAGCGAGCTCATCGCCAGCGAAGAATCGGAGAGCTTTTCTACGTGGGAAACGCTCAAACGCTTCGGCTCGCCGCCGAACACGCGGAAGGCACCCGCGCCCTTGGCCGCGTACCAGCGGCGGCGCAGGGCGGGAGCGGAGACGACGGATACCACCGGTTCGCCGTCTTCCAAGAGGGAAATGAGCGTGGCCCATACGGGCACGCCACGCACGAAGTTCTTGGTGCCGTCGATGGGATCGATGACCCACTGGCGGCCTTTATAACAGGCCTCGCCGCCGTATTCCTCGCCCAGCACCTCATCGCGCGGGCGGGAGCGCTTGAGGGATTCGCGGATTTGCTTCTCACAGGTGAGGTCCGCATCCGATACGGGAGACATATCCGGCTTTTCCTTAACGGAAAGATCCGAGGCCTCGAAACGATGCATGGTTACCACATCGGCATGGCCCGCCAGCTCGAGCGCGAGGCCCAAGTCTTCTTTGAACTTACCCACGGAGCCAATCCTCCATCTGATCCACTACCAATTTATTGCCGGCGAGGCACCATTCGACACCGCCGGCTTCTACCTTGCGGGCGGCACCACCGGCTGCTTCAACGAGAGCTTTGCCGGGGAACCAATCCCAATCCGCTACCGAATGCTGCATCCATGCGCCCCACGTGCCATCGGCTACGGAGGACAGGTCAACAGAACCGGCACCGAGCATACGGACTGTAGCAAAGTTTTCCGCCACGCGCTGCCATGCCCCGCGGATATCCGCATCCATCAGCGAGGTCGGGTGCAAATAGGTAGATAGCGAAATCTGCTTGGCTGGCTGAGCCGCAAGGCGGGAAACTTCTTTGCCGTCCAGAGAAGTGGGGTAGTCGCGGCCACCGAACCACGTATAACCCATGGCGGGGCGGTGGACGGCGCCGAGGGTGATCCCGGTGGCGTCGGCAAGCGCGAGGGCAGAGCACCAATAATCGGAGCCGGAAGAGAAATTGTAGGTGCCATCGACTGGGTCAATGACCCAGGTGCGGCCGGACTGGGATTCGCGGGCGGCGCCCTCCTCACCCAGGATGCCGTCCTCCGGGCGCACGGCCTCGAGCACGCCCGCGACGAAGCGCTCGGCCGCGCGGTCTGCATCCGTGACAACGTCCGAGATGGAAGTCTTTTGCTCAACGTCAACGCCCATCTCGCGCAGGCGCCACGCCAAGCGTCCGGCGTTATAGACGAGGGCCTGCGCAAGGTGCGCATCCCCGTCATCCGCATGCGCGACAATAAAGGTCTTGATGACCGCGTCGATCATCTCCTGCAAGCTCGGCTTTTGATCCATGCCCACCATTGTCACCCTAAACGCGGCCGATGGCTAATTGTGATGGCCGGGTGGGTAGGATTGGGGCCTATGCGTCCCGAAGTAACAGCACGGCTCAAGCAACTAGAATCCACCCTGACCACCATTGAGAAGGTCATGGACCCAGAGGCTTTGGCTGTCCGCATTCGGGAACTAGAGGCCCAGGCCGGGGATCCATCCCTGTGGGACGACCCCGTACATGCCCAAAAGGTCACCTCTGAGCTTTCCGCAGCGCAGGCGAAGGTTCGCAAGCTAGAAGCGCTGCGCGGGCGTCTCGAGGACATGCCCGTCATGTACGAACTTGCGGAAGAGGAAGGGGATTCTTCCCTGGCAGACGAGGAGCTCGATTCCCTGGAGTCCGCCATCGAATCCCTAGAGGTCACCACCATGCTTTCCGGTGAGTATGACCCGCGTGAGGCGGTTATCAATATTCGTTCTGGTGCCGGCGGTGTGGATGCGGCGGACTGGGCTGAAATGCTTATGCGCATGTATACCCGCTGGGCAGAAAAGCACGGCCACAAGGTGGATGTCTATGACATCTCTTACGCGGAAGAAGCGGGCATCAAGTCCGCGACCTTTGTGGTCCATGGTGAATACATGTATGGCCAGCTTTCCGTGGAACAAGGCGCGCATCGCTTGGTGCGCATCTCGCCTTTTGATAATCAAGGCCGACGCCAGACCTCCTTCGCCGAGGTGGAAGTCCTGCCGGTGGTGGAACAGACCGACCACATCGATATCCCGGACAATGATGTGCGCGTCGATGTTTATCGTTCTTCGGGCCCTGGCGGACAGTCCGTCAACACCACCGACTCCGCGGTGCGCCTGACCCACATTCCCACCGGAATCGTGGTCACCTGCCAGAACGAAAAATCGCAGATTCAAAATAAGGCCTCGGCTATGCGCGTGCTGCAGGCAAAGCTCTTGGAGCGCAAGCGCCAAGAAGAACAGGCGGAGCTCGATGCGCTGGGCGCTGGTGGTAACGCGTCCTGGGGCAACCAGATGCGCTCTTACGTGCTGCACCCGTACCAGATGGTCAAAGACCTGCGCACCAACTTTGAGGTGGGTGATCCCTCCAAGGTGCTTGATGGCGATATCGATGGCTTTCTTGAATCCGGCATCCGCTGGCGCATGCAGCAAGAGCAGGACTAGTTAGGAAAACAACGAAGGCCGAACTGAGAGGATTGTCTCTGCAGTTCGGCCTTTGTCTTGAGCTCGCGGCGAAATCTTATGCGGGGAAGTGCATCGGTGCACCTGGTCCCAGCGGGAGACCGATGAGGTACCAGATGACAAAGAAGATGAACCAGCCCACCAGCATGCATAGCGAGTAAGGAAGGGCGAGCGACATCAAGGTACCCACACCCGCGTGCTTGTAGTAGCGCTGCAGGAAGGTCAACGCCAGCGCGAAGTAGGGCGACATTGGGGTGATGATATTCGTCGGTGAGTCACCGATACGGAAGAGCATCTGGGAGACCTCGGGTGAGACGCCAACATACATCATCATCGGTACGATGACCGGGGCCATAAGCGCCCATTGGGCAGAGCCGGAGGTAATGAATAGGTTGAGCAGTGCCACCATGGCGACCAGCGCGGCGAACATGAGCAACGGCGGCAGGGACCAGTGCTGGAGTAGCTCGGAGCCCTTAATAGCGGTCCATACGCCGAGGTTGGACCACTCGAACCAAGCGAGGAACTGGGCGACGGCGAAAAAGAGGACCAGCATGGGAACGAGAGTCTCGATGCCCTTGGCCATAAACGTCGGCACATCAGCAAAGGACTTCACGGTGCCAGCCGCCAAGCCATAGGCAATGCCGCATACCAAGAAGGCCAAGGCAATGGGCACCGCGATGGCGCTGATGAGCGGCGACTCCATAAAGCTGTCTTCTTGGCTCGCCAGCGGGGAACCAGGGATAAACAGCAGGGCGAAGAAGGCGGCGAGGAAGATCGCCAGGGTGACGCCGGACGCTATCAAACCACGCTGTTCATTGGGTTTGATGCGCATGGCCTCTTCATCATCCGTGAAGTCGTATTCTTCCTTTTCCCCTTCCGCGTTGGAAGGGCCGCCAGCGGCTTTGGAAAAGGAGACTTCTTCGTAATTGATGTGGTCATGGTCTACCAATTCGCGGGCCTTTTTCACCATGAGGAATTCCGTGACCGCGGTAATGATGAGCGAAAGCACCACGGCGGAAGGGATGACGAAGAAGATATTCGCCAGCGGGCTGACCTCATACTCGGCATCGACGAACTGCGCGGCTGGAGTAGAAATACCAGCCAGCAGGAGGTCGGTGATATTGAGAATCAGCGAGGCATTAAATCCGGCTGACGAGGCGGCAAAGGCCACCATTGCACCCACGATGGGGGAGCGGCCCACCGCGTGGAAGGCCATGGCTCCCAGCGGAATGAGGATGACGTAGATGGCATCGGAGGCCACAGAGCCGGTCACACCGGCCAACGCCACGACGAAGGTAAGCATCTTGGCACTGACCTTGGTGACCATGCCGCGCACCAAAGCGGAAAGCAGACCAGACTGCTCGGCCACGGCCACGCCGAGCATCACGGCAAGGATGACGCCGAGCGGTGGGAAACTGGTGAAGTTTTCCACCGCGTCCGTAACCATTCGCGAGATATTCTCGGTGGTCAGTAGCGATTGCACCTCAATGGTCTCGCCGGTCTTGGGATCCTCGGCGCTCATACCGATGAGGTGTCCCAGCCAGGAGGTCACAGCAACGATTGCCGCGAGGATGACGAAGAGCCAGAACGGATCCGGCAGCTTATTGCCAATCTTTTCTACAGTGCCCAGGAAGCCGCTTGCAGAACGTGGTTTTTCTTTAGTTTCGGTTTCGGCCATAGTATCGGCACTTTCTGTCGATTGGGTCGGAACAGATTAGTGTCTTAGACCACATTACTTAAATATAGTTCACAGCGCGGTGTCAACTTTGGTTGCTACAGTGATTCACGTGATTAGATTCGACAACGTGACTAAGGCCTACTCCGCCGAGTCCCGCCCAGCGCTCGATGGGGTGTCTTTCGAGATTACGGATGGTGAATTCGCTTTCCTGATCGGTCCATCCGGTTCCGGTAAGTCCACCTTCTTGGAGCTTATGGTGCGCTATAGCAATGTCAGCGAGGGCGATATTTACTTTGATGATTTCCACGTCAATGAGCTTTCTGGCAAGCAGATCAACGCGCTGCGTCAGTCCATTGGGTACGTCTTTCAGGATTTCCGCCTGCTGCCCAAGCTGACGGTGTATCAAAACGTGGCCTTTGCACTGGAGGTCATTGGCAAGAGTAAGTACCGCATTTCCACCGCGGTCCCGCAGGTATTGGAGCTGGTGGGACTCCACGATCGCCACAACGCCTATCCGCATGAGCTCTCCGGTGGTGAGCAGCAGCGTGTGGCCATCGCTCGTGCGGTAGTTAATCGGCCGAAGCTTCTGCTTGCCGACGAACCCACGGGCAACCTCGATCCCGCCACCGCTGACGAGATCATGGACTTACTGCTGGGCATCAACCGCCGCGGCACCACCGTGGTCATGTCCACCCATAACGCCCGCGCCGTCAATAAGGCGCGCAAGCGCGTGCTGGAGCTGCGCAATGGAGTGCTCGTGCGCGATGAGCATGACGCACAATACGAGGGGGAAGCATGAAGCTAGGATTTATTTTCCGCGAAGCCACAAAGGGGCTTGGCCGCAACCTGACTATGACCATTGCCATGATTATCACCACCGCGATTGCGGTCGGGCTCGTTGTCGCCGGCATTATGGTGACCAACCTGACCAAGGACACCAAGGATATCTACCTCGACCGCGTCGAGGTCATGGTTCAGCTCAATGAGGATATTTCTGCTGGGGATCCAGACTGCACGAGTCCGGCCTGCGCGGATATCAAGGATAAGTTGGAGGCGGATGATTCCGTCGAGTCCGTGGAATACCGCAACCGCGCAGAATCCTATGAGCGGTTCAAAGAACTTTTTCAAGACACCGACCCTGTGATGGTGGAGCAAACCTCCCCTGATGCGCTGCCGGCTGCATTCCACGTGCGGCTTGTAGACCCAGAAGATGCCTCCGCAATCGATGCGATTCGGGATAACCCAGCGGTAGAGGACGTCGTCGACCAGCAGCAAGAGGTGCGCAATGCCGCCAGCAACCTCGACTCCATCCGCAATGCCACCTTCATCCTGGCCATAGTGATGTCTGTGGCGGCCATCTTCTTGGTGGCTAATATGGTGCAAATTGCTGCATTCCACCGCACTCGCGAAACGGAGATCATGCGCATGGTGGGCGCAAGCCGGTGGATGACGCAGGCGCCATTCGTCATGGAAGCAGTCTTGGCTTCCCTCATCGGTGTACTCCTCGGCGGGGCCGGCATCTTCTTGGGCAAGTCCCAAGTGGTAGACCCGTCCCTGCAGGGACTTTATGAATCACAGCTGCTTGCTCCTATGAAATCCGGCGATCTCTGGATTGCCCTCCCGCTCGTTGGCCTGCTAGCGCTGGTGGTTACCGCCGTTACGGCCCATATCACCCTGCGGTCATATGTGCGCAAATAGTCTGTTTGCCGGGCCAGTCAAAAGGGCACTACACTGGCATAACTATGGCTAAGAAGGGCAAGAAAAACAAGAAGGCGGCATCCGGCGAGGCTACGCTTGCGACCAACCGCCGGGCCCGGCACGACTACAAAATTCTCGAGGAGTACGAGTGTGGCATCGTCCTGCTCGGCACCGAGATTAAATCCCTGCGGGAGGGCAAAATCTCGCTCAATGATGCCTTCGCCACCATTGACGATGGCGAAGTGTACTTGCGGAACCTCCACATTCCGGAGTACTCCATGGGCTCGTGGACGAACCACAGCCCGCGGCGCACCCGCAAGCTTTTATTGCACCGCCGCGAGATCGACAAACTTTATGGCCAGGTGCGCAATGGCAATAAGACCCTGGTTCCGCTCAAGGTTTATCTCAAAAATGGTTACGCCAAGCTTTCGCTTGCGCTGGCCCAAGGCAAGCAGGACTATGACAAGCGAGAGGATATTAAGCGCCGCGACCAGGACCGCGAAATCTCCCGCGAGCTCGGTCGCCGCGTGAAGGGCATCAATGTTTAAGACAGCGAAAGTCCACGACGTCATCAAGGGTGAGGACACCATCGAAGGCGTCGGGGTGCTGGTGGATCGGATGTGGCCCCGGGGCGTCGCCAAGAGCGATGTGGACTACGAGAAATGGTTCAAGGAAGTCGCGCCGAGTCCGGAGCTGCGCAAATGGTGGAACCACGACGAGGATCGTTTCGACGAGTTTGCCCGCCGCTACAAGGCTGAGCTGGATGACAATGACTCCGAAGAGCTCACCCAGCTGCTTGCGCTTGCCGACGCCACCCTTCTCTTTGCCGCCGCCAACCGCAAGGTCAACCACGCAGTGGTCCTCAAAGAGTGGCTGAAGGAGCACTTGAGGAAATAAAAGTGGGTGGGGTAGTGTTATACGAACCGTAGGGAAGATGCACTATCCCGTCCCTACCGCATGGGGTTGATTTGGTTTCGACTTCGTGCACTGAGCCAGGGGAAGCGTGCCGGTGCAGGCTAACGACCACCGTATAAGCGTCGTAGCAACCAATAAACGCAGAGAAGAACTCTCAGCGTGACTACGCCCTCGCTGCCTAATTACAGCGACGCGTGTCTGTCAGCCTAGGTTTCGTTCCTGACCTAGAACCTGGCATCGACTAAGGAACTAGCCGGCTGGCCGGGTCATCAGGACCGGTCGGGACTCTTACTGGTGACTGGGCCCATCATCCGGACGTGTTCGCCCGATCCGGAGGGCCGAGCAGAGATCCTGTGCGAACTGCGCACGGAGAAGCCCTGGCAAGGTGACGAAGGACCCGGGTTCAATTCCCGGCAGCTCCACCAATTGCATTTCCCCTAGTCGTTCGCGACTAGGGGTTTTGCTTTATCTATGCAGGTTATTGCCTGTCTAGTATCTTGCCATAGGTTGCCATAGAATGACACTAAATGAACTCTGAACGGGAAAATAACGGGAATACATTCCCGCTTCCCGCCCTTATCCCTGGAGCACATTCATGGCAAGTAAGAAAGCACGGCGCAGCTCATTCGGGCGCGTCCGCCAAAAAGGCAAACGTTGGTACGCGGAATACACCGGCCCCGATGCCGCAATACACACGCCTGGCCACTCATTCGCCAATAAAATTGATGCAGATGGATGGATAGCCACAGAGCGCCGCCTAATCGACTTAGGCACGTGGGAGCCGCCCAAGACGCGCCGGGCTAAGGAGGAAGTTTCAGGCGAAACGGTAGGGCAGTGGTTAGACCGCTTCCATAATCTGTTGGAGCAGCGCCCCATTCCACTTGAGCCATCCACAATGCAGAATTATCGCCGTGTGGCCCGCGTGCGCATCACACAGCCCTCTGGCCCTGGAGCTGAAGATAAAGACGTATGCAGCTTGCGGGATATTGCGCTAGCGAAGCTGACTAAAGCGGACGTGTACCGCTGGTGGGACGGTGTACAGCGGTGCTATCCCAATGCCCACACGATTAATCAACAGGCGTATAAGCGCCTAAAAGCCGCGTGTGCTGCAGCCGTTGAACGCGAAATGATAGAAGCCAACCCCGTGGATATTAAGGAAGCGGGCAAGCGCGTACAGCCTAAAGAAAAGTACCTGCCTACGGATGCGGAAATAGCCGCCATCTTAGACCACGTGCCTGCCCGCTATCGCGCCTTAACCTCACTCATGTTGCACCATGGCCTGCGCATTGGTGAAGCTATCGCCCTGGAGCGAGACGATGTACAGGTGGAGCACCAGCCCGGCGCGTCTGTGCCCCGTGTGACTGTGAGGGTGAAGCAGAACGCGCAGCGCATTTCAGGTAACAGCGGTATCTATATGATGGTGCAGCCGCCTAAGACTAGGGCGGGTTATCGGGAGGTGCCGATTATGGCGGCGGATACGCCTATCTTTCTGGAGCACTTAGAAAAGTATGCGCCCGGTGCGCCAACGGTATTGCGTACTACGGAAGGTGACCGTAGTGCCGTGCTTTTTAGTGCTACCTCTAGCGGCAAGATGGTGATGGATACCAGTTATCGCAGTGTGCTTGAACGGACGAAAGAGGCGGCTGGGGTAAGTCCTGATATTGATCCGCATACTGGGCGTAATTGGTTGATTACTCGCTTGGCGGAGCAGGGTGCGCATTTGAAGGAGATTGGTCGCCTGCTGGGGCAGGATGATGTGACCACAATTCTTAATGTGTATCTGAAGGTGAGGGCGGAGCGAACGACCTCGTTGATGGAGAAGGTGAGCGCTTCGCTTACGTAGCATCTACCACTTTTGATTAACCCCTCTACATGTGTCCTACATCACTCTCTAGGGTCTGGTTACCTGCGGTTATGTTGCGGTTGGTGCAAAAATGTGATTAATGCCATTAATGCAAAATGGTAAACGACCGTATCCCACCGTATCCCACCGTATGCCACCGTATGCCACCGTAAACAACTCTGTATTACCCCTGACCTGCACCAATATGTGGCATTTCAATTCCCCTCATGGCACCTTAAGGGACATGACGGACACACAAATGCTCACGATTGAGCAGGCAGCAGACTATACCCAACTATCCCCCCGTACTATCCGCCGCTACATTGCGGAAGGTCGCCTAATCGCGTATAGGGCCGGGCGCAATATCCGCCTGAAGCCTGAAGATGTGGACGCACTGTTCACCCCAACCAACCAGTGGAGCGGGGGTGCAGCGTAATGAACGTGAACGCCAATGACCGGATTATCTACATTCGAGAGTTGATCCATAATCTCGTGGATTGCGCGGAAGATAATCTCATACTCAGTGGACTCGACGATGCCACGCTAGAACCTGTGTGCGATATTCTCGGCAGCTTAGTTAGCGCCGTCGATGCTGAACTACGTGACGCCGGTCTGCTGACTGTACAGCCCAATCCGGAGTTTGAGGGGCTATCTGATGGGCCTGTCTGGCAAGTATGCCACCAGAGGCATTACAGCAACGGCCAGCCCGTCTACATCGATGACGGGTATAGCAGCAGGCTTAACCCGCCAGGCCAAGACGATGACGATGCGGATAACCCCGTGTGGGACGCGTGCATCGAAGGCGGTGATTACTAAATGCCCACATCGGCAAAGAAATACCCCCTGCCCGGCGAGGAAGGCCAGGAAGAGGGCAAGAATGATGGTGGTGGCGCGTCAACCAGTCTTGACTATACCAGCGCCTTATACAGTCGGGAAGCTGAATTAGCCCTGCTGCGTGGCTTATTAGCAGCGCGAGCTGGCCAGGTTGCAGACCTTGCCAACAGGTTAGATGCGCGTGATTTCTACATGCCGCACCACGGCACTATCTATGTGGCTATCACCAAAGCGGCACAGCGGCTGCATGATGAAGGCCAGCCCGACGCGCCACTGCAGCCAGATTTAATCCAGCAAGACCTACAGGCTGCCGGGAGCCTGTCTGACACGGTGGCTAGCGCCCTACTGCAGGCGACTTCAGGCAAGTACCTACCGCCGGTAATGGCGGACGTGTACCGCCTTGCTGATGGGCTTAAAAGGATGCGCCTACACCGTGCTTTAGACAGTGCCGGGCATGAGCTCGTTAACGCCGCCTCCAGTGGCGCAGATGAAGATATTCGCCGCTGCATGAACCAGATTGTGTTCCTTCCACACATGGCGCACCGCGCCGGTCTGGAGGTGGCTTAACAATGGCCAAGGTAACTAACCGCCTGGTGGATGAGCTCACCGCCCAACAGCAGGCGAGAGGCACCTACGATGCTGCTCAACGTCGCCGTGATGCAGCCCTGCGCCTTCCCCTGCTTCGCAGTGGCCATCGTGACCCGGACGGGCGGCGGACTGATGCACCAGCCCGCGGGTATTTCGTCGCTGGAGGTGAGGGTTAATGACCGAGAGCAATAGTGCCTACAGCCTGCAGCAGTGGCAGGAACTAGAAAATACGGTATTTAATACCGATTCCAAGGCGCTGGCAGCGATACGCAAATATGCGCGCCATAACAGCCTTCCACCAGTCTCATTCCTTGTCGGTTGTGCCCTATACGCCATCGCAGCAACCCCCGGAAAAGTCATGCTGGATGCAGGCCTAGGTACCGGAACTGCGAACCTATTCGTTTGCCTGATGGACGCGCCGGGTATGGGCAAAGACCGGCTTATGAAGTACGTACGCCACGCTATGCAGGTCTCATGCCAGGGCAAGACCTTAGAGCCTACACACGCGTCTATAAGTTCAGGGGAGGGCGTAATCACGTCGATGATTGAACACGACGATAACGGCAACCCTCTGGTGGAAGATGGCACAGCGATACCTGGCGCGCCTGTGCTGTTTGGTGTCGCAGAAGTTGGCTTATTGGGCAACCTGATGAAGCGGCAAGGCAATACGCTCAGGCAGAATCTTTTATCTGTCTACAGTGGCAACCCTCTGGGGATTAATAACCGGAGGGATAAAATTCAACTTCCGGAAGATTCCTACCGTGGCTGTTTGTCGGTGGGGGCTCAACCTGATACCGCCGGTATTTTGCTGGAAGGTGGCGATGATGGTTTGCGGCATCGTTTCGTGTTCGTAGAGCTAGTAGATCCATTGGTGGATGTTGACCGCGACTATCCTAAAGCGGAGCTCTTGCCGGTAGATATTCCAATGCAGTTGATGGAGGGCAAGCCGTTTAGCTTCCCTCGTTCAGTGCAGCAGCATTCCCGGGATATGCAAAAGCAAAAGCTCAAGCATGGTGCAGCGGTAGCGCCGGTAGGTCACGCTGATTTCACTACCGCCAAGCTAGCTATGGGCATTGCCCTACTGCGCAGCCAGGCTAGTGCTAGCCAGCATGACTATGACAGCGCTAAAGCGATTATGGATTATTCCGCCGCGGTTATCGCCCGCTGTGAACGGCACGATAGCGATAAGCGCATTGAGGATAGGGCGGCGCGGCGGGGCGAGGATGAGCAAGCCGCGGAGCTGGCAGCAGAGCGGAGGATAAAGCGGAAGGAAGAGAAACGCAGCCGTCTAACCCAAAAGATTGTTGAATGGGTTGATGTTGAAGATGGTTGTTCTCCAGAGCCTGAAACATGGCAGCAATTTAGGCAGGCGCTTAATAGTCGTGACCGTCCCGATGCCGATTCGATATTGGGGCAGATGGTTCACGATGGCGCGCTTCGCTGGGATGGTTCGCGTGTAGAACGCGGCCCTGCTTTCCATCATCTCGTGTAGACGGGCCTGTCCTAGTGTCCTACCTGTCCTGTGCAGGTCACGCGGTGTTTTGCCTGTCCTAGAGTGGTGTCCTGACTGTCCTGGGCTTAGCTGTCCTAGGACACGTAGGACACCTAATAGGACACCCAAAAATAGGCCCTGACCTGCATAGGACACATAGGGCACCCTTGTAGTGTTTCTACACTTGTAATCCTATTTCTAGAGTGATTAGTTACCGCGGGGATGGCCTAGGGGCATTTCATAAGCGGGTTAGTGTGGTGACTCCCCGCCCTGCCACTGTGAGTCGCGCCATCTCTCTCCACACCACAAATACACACCCACCCCCAGGGGCAACCCCCGCCCCCACAACACCCCAACCCACGGTCGACCA